>JBDKGF010000205.1:0-3077 GCA_039798305.1 Cyanobacteriota bacterium | reverse complement strand
TCTGCCCATGCCCCGTCGCACGGATCTGCATCGCATCCTGTTGCTGGGTTCGGGGCCGATCGTGATCGGCCAGGCCTGTGAGTTCGACTATTCCGGCACCCAGGCCTGCAAGGCGTTGCGGGCCGAGGGTTTTGAGGTGGTGCTGGTCAACAGCAACCCCGCCTCGATCATGACCGATCCGGACATGGCGGATCGCACCTACATCGAGCCGCTCACCCCGGATGTGGTGCGGCGCGTGATCGAGCAGGAGCGCCCTGATGCGCTGCTGCCCACCATGGGCGGCCAGACCGCCCTCAACCTGGCGGTGGCCCTCGCCAAGGACGGCACCCTTGAGCAGTACGGCGTTGAGCTGATCGGCGCCAACCTGCAGGCGATCGAGAAGGCGGAAGATCGCGATCTGTTCAAGCAGGCGATGGAGCGGATCGGCGTGGCCGTGTGCCCCTCCGGCATCGCCACCACCCTCGAGGAAGCCGAGGCGGTGGGTGAGCAGATCGGCAGTTACCCCCGGATCATTCGCCCCGCCTTCACCCTCGGCGGCAGCGGTGGTGGCATCGCATACAACCCCGAGGAGTTTCGGGCGATCTGCCTGAGCGGCCTTGATGCCAGCCCGGTGAACCAGATCCTGATCGAGCAATCGCTGCTCGGTTGGAAGGAGTTCGAGCTCGAGGTGATGCGCGACACCGCCGACAACGTGGTGATCGTCTGCTCGATCGAGAACCTCGATCCGATGGGCGTGCACACCGGTGACTCGATCACCGTGGCCCCGGCCCAGACCCTCACCGACCGCGAATATCAGCGCCTGCGCGATCAGGCGATCGCGATCATCCGCGAAATCGGTGTCGACACCGGCGGCAGCAACATCCAGTTCGCGATCAACCCCGCCAACGGCGATGTGATCGTGATCGAGATGAATCCGCGCGTCTCGCGCAGTTCGGCCCTGGCTTCAAAGGCCACCGGCTTCCCGATCGCCAAGATCGCCGCCCGCCTGGCGGTGGGCTACACCCTCGACGAAATCCTCAACGACATCACCGGCAAGACGCCGGCCTGCTTCGAGCCCACCATTGATTACGTGGTCACCAAGGTGCCGCGCTTCGCCTTTGAGAAGTTCCGCGGCAGCCCGGCGGTGCTCACCACAGCGATGAAGTCGGTGGGCGAGGCGATGGCGATCGGCCGCAACTTTGAGGAGTCGTTCCAGAAGGCGATCCGCTCGCTTGAAACCGGTCACGCCGGCTGGGGCTGCGACCGGCCCGATCCCAGCCCCGAGCGCTCCGAGCTCGACCGCACCCTGCGCACGCCTTCGCCCGATCGCATCTTTGCGGTGCGCACCGCGATGGTGAACGGCTACAGCGACGCCGACATCCACCGCATCTCGTCGATCGATCCCTGGTTCCTGGCCAAGCTGCGGCGGATCATCGAAGCGGAACAGCGTTGGCTGAAGGGCTCGTGCCTGGAGGATCTCGATGCGGATGCGCTGCTGGCCCTCAAGCAGTTGGGCTTCTCCGACCGTCAGATCGCCTGGGCCACTGGAGCCCAGGAGCTCGCGGTGCGGGCGCAGCGTCAGCGTCTCGGGGTGAATGCGGTGTTCAAAACCGTCGACACTTGCGCCGCGGAATTCGCCTCCACCACGCCGTATCACTACGCCACCTATGAGCGCCCCCTGGAGCGCCTGCGCGACGACGGCACGCTCGAGCTGATTGCCCCCGAGAGCGAGGTGCAGCCCGAAACCCGCCGCAAGGTGATGATCCTCGGCGGTGGCCCCAACCGCATCGGCCAGGGCATCGAGTTCGACTACTGCTGCGTGCACGCCTCGTTTGCGCTTCAGGCCGAAGGGTTCGCCACGGTGATGGTGAACTCCAACCCCGAAACGGTGTCGACCGATTACGACACCTCCGATCGCCTCTATTTCGAGCCGCTCACCTTTGAAGACGTGCTCAACGTGATCGAGGCGGAGAAGCCCGAAGGCGTGATCGTGCAGTTCGGCGGCCAGACCCCCTTGAAGCTGGCGATCCCCCTGCTGCATTGGCTCGCCTCGCCCGCGGGCCAGGCCACCGGCACCCGCATCTGGGGCACCTCCCCCGAATCGATCGACACCGCGGAAGACCGTGAGCAGTTCGAGGCGATCCTGCGCAAGCTCGACATCCGCCAGCCCCGCAACGGTCTGGCTCGCAGCGAAGCCGAAGCGCGCGCTGTGGCCGATCGCGTGGGCTACCCGGTGGTGGTGCGTCCCAGCTATGTGCTGGGTGGCCGTGCCATGGAGGTGGTGTACGGAGAGGAGGAACTGAATCGCTACATGGTGGAGGCGGTGAACGTGGAGCCCGACCACCCGGTGCTGATTGATCAGTACCTGGAGAACGCCACCGAGGTGGATGTGGATGCGCTCTGCGATGCCAGCGGTCGTGTGGTGATCGGCGGCCTGATGGAGCACATCGAGCCGGCTGGTGTGCACTCCGGCGACTCGGCCTGTGCCCTTCCGGCCGTCAGCCTCGAGCAGGAAGCGCTGGCCACCATCCGCCAATGGAGTGAAGCGTTGGCGCTGGCCCTGCAGGTGAACGGTCTGATCAACCTGCAGTTCGCCGTGAAGGACGGCCTCGTCTACATCATCGAAGCCAACCCGCGCGCCTCCCGCACGGTGCCGTTCGTGGCCAAGGCCACCGGTGTACCCCTGGCGAAGGTCGCCAGCCAGATCATGTCGGGCAAGACGCTCGAGCAGATCGGCCTCACCCACGAGCCCGTACCGCCGCTGCAGGCGGGGAAGGAGGCGGTGCTGCCGTTCAAGCGCTTCCCCGGTGCCGATTCGCTGCTGGGTCCCGAGATGCGCAGCACCGGTGAGGTGATGGGCACCGCCAGCGGTTTTGGTCTGGCCTATGCCAAGGCCGAGCTGGCCGCTAGCGAGGCCCTGCCCACCAGCGGCACCGTGTTCCTTTCCACCCACGACCGCGACAAGCCGGCCCTGCTGCCGGTGGCCCAGCGCCTGGCCCAGCTCGGCTTCCGCCTGGTGGCCACCGAAGGCACTGCCCGCTGGCTCTCCGAGGCCGGCCTCAAGGTGGAGCCCGTACTCAAAGTGCATGAGGGCCGCC
>JBDKGF010000204.1:0-7952 GCA_039798305.1 Cyanobacteriota bacterium | reverse complement strand
TCCCCAAAGTCTGTCCGGTATGCCTCGGCCACCAGCGTCCCTGCCGAGCGGTACTTGGCGCGCGGCAGCACTTCCTGAAACACCTCCAGCCAGGCATCGCTGAGGGTCAGCTCGTCGTGGGCGGGGGTACCTGGCAGCAGTCCTGAGCTGGCCGTGAGGATGTTGCTGCGGACGATGTCCTTGAACAAAAGCTGGTCGCGCTCATCCAGTCCCCCCAGCCGCTCAAACAAGCCGATGCTGCGCTCCACCAGCGCGATCACCTCGACCTCCCGGAGCCGGGGCGGGGGCGTTTCCACTGACACCGCGGGGACCTGCTGAACGCTCTCCAGAAACCAGCCGTCCATCCACACCGCGAACGGTGCGCTGATCCAGCGGGCGAGATCGACCGCGACCTGGGGATGGACCCAGGTGCCGCCGCCACCGGCACCGCCTGAGCGGGACTCCACAAGAGCGTGGACGGAAATTCCGGCCACGCTTTCCAGGGCGTCCAGATAGAGCTGGCACCGGTCGGACTCGCGGTAGTCCTTCCACCGCTTGCCATTGGCTTTGCACATGGCCGTGGCGTTGACGTAGCCATCGGTGGTGCGTCGAGAGATTGGCGTGCCGTTCCAGGTACGCGAGACCAGAGCCGGGTGATTCATCGAAGGGACAAGTGCAGCTGGATGGGATGACGTCGTCGCGTTGTTCATCGGTCTGAAAGCGGAGTGACGGTTGGAACCTCACCGGCGTCAGTGCCGGCAACGGGGCGGAAGACGGTGTTGGGGCTGGCCATCGGCCGCGGCGGCACGGGCCCGGCGAGCACGAGCAGCAGGGTGCTGAGCTGAAACGCCAGCCCCAGCAGCACCAGACCGCGCAGGGCAGAAAGGCTGGAGGCCGTGACCATGACGGTGGGCCTGCGGCTGCGGCAGAAGGCAGGCAGCTGGGGGCCGGGCCGGTGAGGGGGCCTGCCCCTCCAGGCCCCGGCGTTGTGGTCCTGACGATCGAGTGGCATCAGAACAGCTCCTCTTCGTCGCCGTCGGCAGAGGCAGTGCTCCAATCACCGGCACCAGCGCCGGACGTGGTGTAGCCCTCGACCTCCTCAAACCCGTCGGTGGGATCGACCTGCTCGTAGGGCACGAACTCGACCACCTGGACGGCGCGCGGCTGGAAGGTCATGCCGCAGCCATTCTCCCCGTCCCAGTCGTAGATGTCGAAAGCGACGATCACCTTGGAGCCATTGCCGATGGCGGCGCCATCCCAGGGCTGCTTCTTGGCATCGACGATGCGAGGCCCCTCGGACAGGGAGCCATCGCGCCGCTGGAACTGCGGCACCTTGAAGCGCACCACGGTGATCTCGCTCGGCTTCTCCTTGTCGGGCTTCCAGGGGAAACCCTTCTCGGCGCGCCGCTTGCGGCTGCCGTTCAGGGCGATGAACTGATCTTCCATCGCCAGCAGGAAGGACTGGGCCTTCTCGTCGCTGTTGGGCAGCAGCAGATCAGCTGTCCAGGCCTTGGGTTTGCTCTTGTCGAGCTGATGCCTGGGGGTGATCAGGTGAGCCCAACGCACCTCGGCGAGGGGCGTGCGGAAGATGTCTTTAGCCATGGGATGAATCGGTGGAAATCTTGTGTTGATCGAAGGGAGGCAGGGGCGGCAGGCCAAAGCGCTCGCGCAGCAGGTGATGCACTGCTCCGCTGGCGGAGATGTTGTGGTTCTCCATCACCTCGCGGATCCGCAGGTACACATCGGTGCGCACCTGGGTCTGGATGAAATGGCGACCAGCCTGAGAACGGGGCTGCTCGCCGTAGCGGCGTGGCGGCCGGGGGCGATGGCTCTCGCTCATGGGCCTGGCTCCGTTGGAGCTGCCGCCTGCACCTCGCCCTGCGCTTCTGCGAGGAAGAGCTCGATGAAGTCGCTGTGCTGCCGTTGGGTGATGCGATCCCCGATGGAGCGGGCATTGCGCGGCACCTGGAAGTGCTCGCGGAAGGCTTTGGTCAGTTCCTGACGGCTCGCCTGCGGCAGTTCAAGGACGCGACGGTGAACCTCGCTGACCTCCTCAGGGGAGAGGGGAGCCAGGGCTGGATCACCGTCTCCGGGACAGCCATCAGCACTGGAGTCAGCCAGGGGGACTGGCTCCTGCGGAGACTGATCGTCGGCTTGCCGATCGGGGCAAGCCTGCTGCGCAAGAACCACATCAGGCTTTCCAGCTGTCTGCTCTTCCTTGTCTGCATTGGGCTGTACAGCCCGAGCCTGCGAAGACACAGGAATGCCCAGCAGCATGGCCAGCATCAGACCGGTGGTTTCGGCCAGATCACTGGCCTCATCAGCCCAGGACTCGCTGCAGAGCTCTGCCCCGGCGACATGCATCACCGTGACCTGCAGCCTGGAGCGGCCTTGCTGCTCACGCAGCTGGGCGGACCAGCCGATGCCGCTGCGGAAAGCGGGGCGGGCTGAGTGCACCACCTCCGCCAGATCGGCAGCGGTGATGGGGGACACCTCGGCCTGGAAGCGGGCCAGGGCATGGGTGAGCTGTTGCTCGGGGGTGGCGTGGCCCAAGTCAGCCGGCAGAGGCTCGGCGTCCGTGGGCCTGGATGGTGGAACCATGGCGGATCGAATCGGGCGGTTGCCCGCTGATCCGAAAATTAGCACTGTTCACTGATAGCCGCACTCACAGCGGCTGTTAATTCCTAGCCATCAGGCTGTGACTGGCTTCTTGCCTTTGCGGCCGCTGGCCTTGCTGCCCTTCCTGTTGGCCGCCTCCCACTGGTCCAGCCAGCGCTTGGGCAGGTACAGGTCGCCCTCGATCCACAGCGGGGCCAGCTCCTCCGGCTTGTAGTCCCCGAAGCCTGTGAGCACAGCAAAGAAGCGCTTGCGGTGCTCTTCACTGGCCTCGACTGCCAGGGAGTTGAGGGCGTCGCTGGGCTCAAGGCCGCATTCGTCGACAACCCGGCGCATCTGGTTGCGCCACTTGGTCGAGAGCTCCGTGGCCTTGCGCTGACCAACGGTCGGCGCCGGGGTGGTGCGCAAGGCCTCCGGCACCTCCCTCAGGCCGCAGTAGCAAGCCCACAGTTCCAGCGGCGTCCAGGCCGGGCAGTCGTCGTCGCCCAGGGGGATGGCGTTCTCGAGCTTCTCCTTGATCGCCTGGCTCTTGACCGGGCCCCAGTCCTTCTCGGCGATGCGGCGATTGATCTCACCCAGTTGCCAGAAGGCTTTCTGGCGCAGCTCGCCGGCCTTGCCCTGCTCGATCACCGAGAGGTTGCCGTAGGAGATCGCCTCGAAGCCGGCCTCTTCCGCCCAGCTGCAGGCGGTGTACTGCGTCCAGCCGTTGGTTCTTCGCCAGTTCAGCAGCATCCGACCGAACGCTGCGCGGTTCTCCTCCTGGCGCTCAAGCAGCTCCGCGTAGGTGATGGCCACGTTCAGGATCCTGAATGGGATTTCCCGAACCATACGGCAAACTTGGCACTCCTAGTCACCTCCTGACACGTCCTGGCATATCAGGTCTGATCTTGTCCGAGCCTCTGCAGGATCAGCTTGGCAAGCTGCCCAGTGATGATCTTCCCTGTCTCTGCCTGCAATCTCAGAGCAAGCGTGTAGGGGTGCTCGCCGGGATGGGCCTGCGCGAGACGCTTCAGCCGCTGCTGCACTTCTGCCGGATTCATCAGTGTCCCAGCGGCCCTTGCCTCGGCATGGCAAGCAACTGCTCGGCTTCCTCCACAGAGCGGCAGGCCGCGGCCAGCCCCCCGAGCTGCTGCACCAGCCGCAGAAAGGCCCGCTGCTCTGGGCTGAGCACCCCCTGGGCTGCCTTGACCTCCAGGGCCACGAACTGAGCGAGTCGCTGGCCGACCAGCTCGGGCGTGATCTCCAGGGAGCGCAGACCGATCAGGTCGCTGCTGCCCTTGCACAGCCCGAAGCGCACGAAGCGCCCCTGCTGATCGACCAGGGCGCCGGTGTTGTTGCGCCAGAGCCGCACTGCCCCGCGGCCGCAGGCCAGGCGGATGCGCTGCTGGATCTCGTGTTCGCTCGGGGAGGAGGAGGCCATGCCTCCTGTTGCCGGGCGACCAACCCGCCCTAGGGTTGGTCATCTAGATGGTCAACGGCCATGGTGCAGGTGACGGTGGCGGAAGCCAAGACCCAGCTCTCCAGCCTTCTGGATGCGGTGGAGGCCGGCGAGGCCGTGGTGATCACCCGCCGCGGCAAGCCCATCGCCGAGCTGGTGCCCCGCTGCAGCGTGCGTGACCTGCTGCCCCAGCTCGCCGCCCTGCGAGAAGCGTTGCCAGAGCAGCAGGCCAGCGGTGTGGAGACCATGCGGGCACTCCGGGACGACTCCCGCTACTGATGCTCTACATCGACACCTGCGTACTGCTGGCGGTGCTGATGCCAGAAGTGCACTCCTCCGTCGCGGCGGCATTTCTGGAGGAGGCCAGTGCACCGCTGGCGATCAGCTCCTGGAGCGTCACTGAGCTCCATTCCGCCCTCGGCCTGAAGGTGCGAACCAAGGCCCTGAGCCACGCGCAGGCCGAAACGGTGCTGCAGGGCTTTGAGCGCAGCCTGGCGCCGGGTCTGCTGGTGCTGGAGCTGGAGCCGCAGGACTTCCGCAATGCCAACGCCTGCCTGCGCGGCTGGAGCACGAGGTTGCGCGCTGCGGATGCTCTGCACCTGGCGATCGCCAGCGGCCGTGGCGCCACCCTCTGCAGCCTGGATGCTCCGTTTGTCGCGGCAGCCCTACAGCTGGGCCTGCAGGCTGAACTCCTGGCAGCAGGAGAAAGGCCAGTCAGGGATTAAGCGCTGCGCTGCCGTGCCGCCCAGACGTGCCTGGCCCAGCCGGGTTTGTAGCCCCGCTCCTGCTCGCGCTGGAGCAGCTCCTCGAAGCTGCGGCAGCCTGCGGCCGGGTGCGTGCGACGCGGCCGTTGCTGTTGCTGCTTGGGCTTGGGCCGGTGGCGGGCTGCGCCTGTGACTTCCACCAGTTCGCCTTCAAGTTGCTGGAGCCCGCGGCGCTGCTCATCGCGCTCGTCTGTCAGGAACAGATGGCCGCAGTCGGGGCAGACCTGGGCTGCACTGGGGCAGCTGCAGAAGCAGACCGGGCAATCCTTGATCGGGATCGCGACGCCCTCACGCCGGCGTCGCCCGGCCAGGTTCCACTCGCGTTCATCCGTGGGCAGGCCATGGCGGTGGGCATTGCCGACGTGATCGAGGATCACCGCCTCCTGTTTCCCTGGTGCGGGCCGCAGGGCCCGGCCGACCATCTGCAAGTAGAGGGGCAGGCTGGCTGTGGGGCGCATCAGGATCGCGCCGCCGACCGAGGGGATGTCGGTGCCCTCGGAAATGATCATGCAGCTGCTAAGCACCTCCACCTCACCGCTGCCCAGCCCAGCGATCAGGCGTTTGCGTTCCTCCGCTGGGGTGCTGCCGCTCACCGAGGCGGCGCGAATTCCTGCACTGCGGAAAGCCGCGGCCATCTGCTCGGCGTGCTCGATCGTGCAGCAAAAGCAGATCGCTGTGCCGGGGTGCAGCCGGCGGCGGTAGTGGGAGACGGCATCGCCGATGGCGGCCCGGTCCCCAAAGGCGCGTGCCGCCTGTTCCAGGTCAAAGTCGCCCATCCGCCGGCGCAGTTTGCTGTTGCGCGCCCTTGGCCAGGAGAAGACCCGGGGCCGCGCCAGCCAGCCCTGCTCCACGAGCCAGGCCGCTGAGGGCCCCAGCACCAGGGCCTCGAAATAGCCGCCGGCTTCCACGCCCAGACCCTTGCCGTCGAGCCGCTCGGGGGTGGCGGTCTTGCCGATCAGATGGGCCTGGGGCCAGGCGTTGATGACGCGGCCCCAGACATTGCCTTCCACCAGGTGGTGGGCCTCGTCCTGAATGATCAGATCCGGTACCGGCAACTGCTCCAGCCGCCGGACCACGGTCTGCACCGAGCCCACGGCGACTTGCCGGCCCAACAGCCGGTGGCCGGGGGCGATCACGTCGGGCTCCAGCCCCCAGGCCCGCACCGTGCCGGTGAGCTGCTCGATCAATTCAGCCCGATGGGCGAGCACCAGTACCCGCCGGCCCTTGCGCGCTGCGCCCTGAACGATGGCGCCGATGGTCTGTCCCTTGCCCGCACCGGTGGGCATGACGGCGCAGACGCGGCGGTGGACCTTGAGAGCGGCGCGGAGGTCGGCCAGCAGCCGCTGCTGGTAGTCGCGCAGAACGATCGGGGCCATGGGCAAGGCGGCAGGCTTTCCGCTGAGCCGGAGGTCTCAGCAATGTTCAACTTATCAAGCCCTGCCGGTTGTGCTTAGGCTGTGCTCAGAATGTCAGACATCCATGGCCTCCTTTGCGCCACCGCTGAGCGTCTCCATCACCGAGGCGCAGCTGGCTTGGCTTGACCAGCGCCGCTTGCACGGAACCCTCAGTCGCTCGGCGGTGCTCCGCCAGGTGATCGACGCGGCGATCGCGGCAGAACAGGCCGGCCTGGCGGTGCCGGGGCCAGTGCTTGTGGCAACCGCTGAGCGTCGTTGATCCGCAGCGACAGCCATGACAACCGACGTGATGACTGCGGCCAATGGCCGCTGGCGGGACATCCTCGAGGTGTTGGCAGGGCTGCCTGCCGAGCAGCTCAGCAACCGCCACCAGCCCTGCCCCGCCTGCGGGGGGAGGGACCGGTACCGCTTTGACGACCGGGATGGCAACGGCTCCTGGTTCTGCAACCAGTGCGGCGGCAAGGACCACCTCGGCGGTGGTGGGACAGGGATAGACCTGCTGATGCGGGTGTGCCGCTGGAGCTTTCGCCAGGCCTGCGAGGAGGTGGAGCGCTATCTCGGTCTGGAGGCGCAGGGGAACGGCCCGCATCGACCCCAGCCGGTGTCCAGTGGCAACGGCAGCAGAGGCAAGGCCCCCGCGGTCTCAGGACTCCCCGGCCACGCCAGTCGGCCCTGGCGTCAACCTGAGGTGCCACCTGCTGATGCCGCGCCGCCAGAGCTGGAGCGGGGTGCGATCGCCCAGTGGTGCTACCGCGACGCCAGCGGCGCCCCGCTGTTCTGGATCCAGCGGCTCTGCCCTGGCCGCAGCGGCCGCAAGGGCTTTCTGCATCGGGTCTGGCTCGATGGCAGGTGGCATCGTCCCAGCCGCCGCGATCCCTTCTCCTGCGAGTGGCCGGCGCCACGGCCCCTCTATGGCCTGCCGGGGTTGGCCCAACGCCCAGACGCCCCGGTGCTGGTGGTGGAGGGGGAGGGCACGGCGGATGCGGCCGCGCTGCTGTTCCCCGATCACGTGGTGATCAGCTGGGCCAACGGCACCAACGCGATCGCCAAGGCCGACTGGCAGCCGCTTGCGGGGCGGTCGGTGACGCTCTGGCCCGATGCCGACGCGCCGGGTCGCAAGGCGATGGCGCGGCTGGCAGCACTGTTGCGCGAGCAGGGCTGTTGTGTGCGGCTGGTGGAGCCGCCGGCCGATCTCCCGCAGGGATGGGATCTGGCCGATGCCGACTGGAGCCCGGCAGAAGCGGCCGAGCATCTGCAGCAGTGGCTGCAGGCGCTGCCGGCTGCGGAAGGTGCCTCGAACCAGGACGCAGAAGCTGATCAGCCGGAGCCCACGTCCGCTGAGTCACCGGCAAGTGGTGGTGGCGGGGCGCCGTTCCAGTGCCTCGGCTACGACGGCGAGGCCAGCTACTACCGCTCCGGCCGCACGGGGCAGGTGTTGCGGTTAAGCCGCTCGGCTCACACCGCCACCCATCTGGTGGCCCTGGCGCCCCTGGCCCACTGGGAGACCCTCTACCCCAGCCGCACCGGCGTGAACTGGTCGGCGGTGGCCAGTGACCTCTACGAGCGCTCGATCGCTGCCGGCCTGTTCACCCCCGATCGCATCCGCGGCCGCGGGGCCTGGTGGGATAACGGCCGACCCCTGCTGCACTTGGGCGATCGGTTCGGCCGTGTTGCTGACCAGCAGATGGGGCGGCTCCAGCCGCAATCCCTGGCGGGCCAGGGCCTGCCCAGCCAGCTCGG
>JBDKGF010000203.1:0-6132 GCA_039798305.1 Cyanobacteriota bacterium | reverse complement strand
GCGAGTGCTGCGGCTGTTGCCCCGGCGGCTGGATCAGTTGCGGCAGGCCCTGGGGGGTGACCCCATGGCTCCCTTTTCACCGCCTCCCCTCCCGCCTCTGGCGGAGCCGGAGCTGCCGCTGGAACAGGCCTGGCGAGCGCCGCAGCAGTGCCTGCCCATCGCGGCCGCCAGCGGGCGGCTGGCAGCCGAACCGCTCTGTCCCTATCCCCCGGGGATCCCCCTCTTGATTCCCGGCGAGCGCATCGATGCCGACCGTGCGGCGTGGCTGGTGCAGCAGCAACAGCTCTGGCCTGGCCAGATCGCTGATACGGTGAACGTTGTGGCTGAATGAGAGCCGATGGGCGCCCCGGGCGATGGCCCCTTTCAGTGGGACTTCGTGACGCCCGGCCTGCCGGATGCCGCCTTCGCCGATGCACCGGGCTTCAGCCCCACGCCGCTGGAGCTGCGGGTGATGCTGCTGGCCCACCTGCGCCCGCGGCCGGACTCGCTGGTGTGGGATGTGGGAGGCGGCACCGGCGCCCTGGCTCTGGAAATCGCCCGGCTGATGCCCGCCGGGCAGGTGCACACCCTCGAGCGCGACCCCGAAGCGCTCGAGCTGCTCAAACGCAATGGTGAGCGGTTTGGTGCTGCCAACCTTCATATCCATGCCGGTGATGCACCCGAAGGCCTTGCCCAGCTGCCGCCCCATCCCGATCGCGTGCTGCTGGAGGTGGGGCGTCCGCTGCGCCAGGTGCTCGATCTCGTGTGGGAGGCCCTGGTTCCCGCGGGGCGCCTGGTGATCAGCACCGCCAGCCTGGAGGGGTTGGTGGATGCCACCGACACCCTCAGGTGCCTGGAGGCCCGCGATCTTCAGGTGGTGCAGGCGACGGTGCATCGCATGCAGCGTCGCGGCAGCCAGGCCAGGCTGGCGGCGGCCGAACCGCTTTTTCTGATCGCTGCTGAACGCCCTTGATTCCGTCTCCCCGCACCCGCACCTCGCCCCAGCGCCTGCTCAGCGGTTACGCCGTGGGGGCGTTTGGCTTTGTGGTGGTGGTGCTGGGGGGCTGGTGGTTCACCCTGGCGCTCGGCGTGATGGTGCACCTGGGGCTGCTGGAGTATTTCCGGCTCGCACGTTTCAAGGGCATCCGCCCCGCCAGCAAAACCACCCTGGTGCTGGTGCAGTTGTTGCTGATCACCACCCAGTGGGCCCATGGCGGCGATGCCCAGGCCCTGGGGTTTTCGGCTGATCTGGCGGCTGCCGTGTTGCCGCTCTCCGGCGCTGCGATCTGTGGCTGGCTGTTGCTCCAGCCGCTCACCGGCAGCATCGCCGACATCGCTTCTTCGATCTTTGCGTTGTTTTACCTGGGCTTTCTGCCCAGTTACTGGATCCGCCTGCGCGATCTCACCGATCCCGCCCTGGCGCCCCGCTTGAGTGGTCTCACCCAGGTCTGGCCCCATCTCAGCTCCGGCATGGTCCTGATGCTGATGGCCTGCTTCCTGATCGTCGCCACCGATATCGGTTCTTACGTGATCGGCCGCCGCTATGGCCGGCAGCCCCTGTCTCCGATCTCGCCGGGCAAAACGATCGAGGGCGCCTTGGGAGGTGTGGGTTGTGCGGCCTTGCTCGGCGGAGCCTTCGCCGAAGTGCTCGGCTGGAACTGGGGCTGGGCCGTGGGCGCACTTCTGGGGGTTGTGGTGGCGCTGTTCGCTCTGGTGGGTGATCTCACCGAGTCGATGATGAAGCGCGATGCCGGCGTCAAGGATTCCGGTGATCTCCTGCCCGGCCATGGTGGGATCCTCGATCGGATTGACAGCTACCTGTTCACTCCAGCGGTGTTCTTCACCGTGGTCACCCTGCTGCTCCCCCTGATCCGCTGATCGCCGCTCAGGGCGACACCCGCGCCCGGCCCTGTAGCTGCAGCAGTCCACCTGTGAGGTTGGCCTCCTCAATGGTGATGTTGGGATCCGCCGGCAGAGCTACGCAGGGACTGCCCTCCTCGCCGCAGAGTTCCAGATGGCCGTCCACCGCCCGGGGGATGGTTTCGCAGCGATGCTCCTGGGCCTGCAGCACCAGCCTGTCGCGCTCGATGGTCACGCTCTGCAGCGGGGTGAGGCCCAGCAGGCCATCCACCAGCTGATCCCCCAGCGGCCGCCAGTGTGGTGTGCAGAGGGAGCGGCCCAGGCCAGCGGCGGAGAAGACCACCGTGCCCGCGATGGCGAAGGGCTGATCCAGCTGCACGGCACGGCCCCGCAGCAGGTTGCCCACCTGTACTTCGATCGCGTCGCTGCGCAGCTCCACTCTTTCGATCTCGAGTGAGCTGAACACCACGCGCCGTGCCACCAAACTCACCCCGTCCAGCCGGCCGCGCAGCAGGCCAAGGCTGGAGCCGTGCAACTGCAGCTCCAGGTTCTCCACCGCTTCGCATTGCTGGCGAATCCAGAACTGCAGGCCGCTGGCCAGCAGTTGCAGCACGGGGCTGGAGCGTTGTGAAGGCGCGTCGTCAGCCATGCCAGATGCGAGCCACGGTGGCGGGCTGGTCGATGTGGGGCAGATGCCCGCAACACTCCAGCTCGGTGATGCGTTCTCCTAACAGAGCCTGCGCCGCGCGTTTCTGGGGTGCCCGCAGGATGCGGTCGTTCTGGCCCCAGAGCACCTGCAGCGGTTGAGGAGGCAAGGGATCTCCGCAGCCGGCGAAGCCACCGCTGCGGGCGAAGGCCCCCAGGGCACCAGCCCAGTTGGGGCAGGCCAGATGCAGCGAGGCGATTTCCAGTTCCGCCGGTCCCACATCCCGATCCGGCATGGCGAAGGCCGAGCGGCACAGGCCGCGGCGGATCGCTGGTAACCCCAGAAAGCGGGCCCCCAGTTGATCGAGCAGTGGCGGTACCGGCATCGCTCGACCGGTGAGGCCAGCCGGTGCGAGCAACAGCAAGCGCTCGATCCGTTCGGGGCAGCGCCGCGCCAGCTCCACTGCCACCGATCCCCCCATCGAAGCGCCGATCAAGCCCACCCGCTTCGCTCCGCTGCGACGGATCACCTGTTCCAGCACCTGCTCGAGGTGGTCGAGCACCGCCGCCGGCCCGTAGCTGGCGTTGAGCGGTCTGGGACAGAAGCCGAAGCCGAACAGATCCGGGATGAACAGTTGATGGGCAGGAGCCAGTAACGGTGCCAGCCGCCTGAATTCCAGATGGGAGCTGTCGAAGCCATGCAGCGCCAGTACGGGCGACCCTGCGCCGATCACGGCCACGGGCCACGGCCCGGCCGGCAGATCCGGCAGGGTCCACCACTGCACAGCGCCTGCCAGGGCACGCCCATCGGGATCCAGCAGATGATCAGCGGCCCGTGCCAGGAGCTCCTGGCCGGTGGAGGAGGGTGCTCTTGTCATCAACGATCAAGCCTGGCTTGCATTCAGCTGGGCTTCGCTGCTGGTGGTGGTGCTCACCAAGGCCGCGAGCACATCACTGGGCTGCACTCGGAAAGGGAGGTGGTGCAGATCCGACTCCGGCCGGCAGGCAAAGGCCGCCACCTCTTGCAGCGCGCTGAGGCTGGCCTGCCCGAGGCCGAGCTCATCGAGGCTCACGGGCAGGCCCAGCTCCTGGAAGAAGGGCAGCAGCTGCCGGCGTGCCTGGCCTGCCAGCCGGTTGCCGCCGATCACTTCCTCAAGGCGCAGCTGCACCAGGATGCCGAATCCCACTTTCTCGCCGTGCAGCTGGCCATGGCTGGCGTGGAGCTGGGTGAGGCCGTTATGCACCGCATGAGCTGCCACGGTGCGGCAGCGGGCGCCGCCGATGCCCCCGATCAGGCCGGCCGTGAGCCCACAGGCCTCGGCCACCCGCACCCAGGCCTCCCCACCGGGCTGGGCGATGGCTTCGCGGGCCTCCAGCAGCAGCTGGTCACGCAGCACCCGAGCCATCTGCACCGCCTGCTGCACCAAGCCATCGCTGCTGGCACCGCTGCTCACGGAGGCTTCGTACCACTTGGCCATGGCATCGGCGATGCCGCTGGCCAGGGTCCGTGCCGGCGCCTGCCCCACCAGGGCGTGGTCGAACACCAGCAGATCCGGACAGCGATCCAGGGCCACGTCCCCCTCGAAGGCTCCCTCAGCTGAATAAATGTTGGCCAGGGCGGTCCAGCCGGCGCAGGTGGCAGCACTGGTGGGCACCGTGATACAGGCCAGGCCGTGGCGGTGCGCCAGCAGCTTGCCCGCATCGAGCACCTTGCCGCCGCCGGCGGCCACCACGGCATCACAACCACTGCTGAGCAGGATCTGGCTGATCTGTGTCAGGTCGCTCTCGCAGCAGTCGTGCTCGAGCTCGGCCATGGTCACGGCCAGATCGCACTGCCTCAGATCAGCGTTCAGCTGCTCGCGCAGCGATCGGGTGCCAGAACTGCGGCCCAGCAGGAGTGGACGGCGGCTCAGGGCCTGCAGCGCGGGCATGGCTTCCTGCCAGGCCCCTTCACCCCGCAGAACAACCGCCGGTGCGATTGCGTGTTGCTGCATGGTGATGCCCACGACCAGCCCAATTGCCGAGGGTCCACTGTAGAAGTGACGGGGCAGCGGGTTCGCTGTTCCCGCGATCAGGCATGGCACCCCCTCTTCCTTCCGATCCGGGCCTGGCGGCTTTTGGTTCCAGTCTCACGGCCATCACCCTGGCGGAACTGGGCGACAAGACCTTTTTCATGGCTCTGATCCTGGCGGTGCGTCACAGCGCCCGCCTGGTGTTCGTTGGTGCGTTTGTGGCCTTGGCGGCCGTCACCCTGCTGTCACTTGGCGTCGGCTACGGCCTGCGGGAGCTGTTGCCCCAGAGCCTGGTGCCGTGGATCGCCGCGGTGCTGTTCCTGGGATTTGGCCTGAAGCTGCTGGTGGATGCCCAGGCCATGGATGCCGGTGCCGCCCGGGAGGAGGCGGAAGAGGCGGAGGAGGCCGTGAATGCTGCTGAGCAGGGAGCCAGGCAGTCGGGTCCCTGGGCTGTGATCTGGGAGGCCTTCGCGTTGGTGTTCGTGGCGGAGCTGGGGGATCGCACCCAGTTCGCCACGATCCTGTTGGCCACGGCCCCGGCTCAGGTGTTCAGTTTTGCGGGGCTCCTGGCCGGCACGCTGGCTGGGCATGCCCTGGTGACCTGGCTGGCGGTGGGGGCCGGCAAGTGGATCGGTGGCCGTGTGAATGAACAGCTGCTCTATCGACTCAGTGGTGGCTTGTTCCTGGTCTTTGGTCTGGTCTCACTGCTGCAGGCGCTCGGTTCGGTGGCCAGCCGCTGATTCTTCGGCTTTCCCTCTGCCTGCGTGGCCGGTTTGGCGTCAGATTGAGTGCAGTGGCGTGAGCAGCTGATGTCGAGGCGGGGATGGCGCACGCGACTGGCCGACACCCTGATGCGCTGGGGCGCTGCGCTCCGACCGCCGCAGCCGCTGCCGCCGGCGCCGGCCCGCATCAACCTGCCGCCCGAGCCGCGGCAGCCCGCCCAGATGAGCCAGTTGCCGGGGGTGCGCCCGCCGCTGTCGATTGAAAAAGCGGTACGCAATCGCGACCTCACGGTGCTGAAACGCGAAGCCTGTGATGCCCTGGCCGCCCTGGCGGCAGCCCATGCCCTCGTGACGTCAGCGCGGCTGGGCCAGATCCAGAACCTGCGCACTGACCTGGAGCGGGGTGAGCTCGAAGAGCAGGACCTGGCCGATCTGGCGGGCGATTACCAGGCCTGGCAGAACGATCAGGTGCGTCTGTTTGATGCACTGGCCCTGGTGCTTGGCATGGCCGTTCCGGAAGGGCGCGCCTTCGATCAGATCGATGAGGAGATGGTTGAAGCGGCCGAGGCTCACCTCAATGCTCTGGCGGCCGAGTATCAGCGCCGTCTGCTCAGCGATCAGTTTGAAGCGGGCCAGAAGGAGGGCTGAGCAGCGATGGCGCGCTTTCTCACCGTGCTCAAACCCCGCTCTGCCACCACACCAGGCGCACTGATCGAAGCCCTGCAGCCTGTGCTGCAGGGCCTTCAGGCCGAGGTTGACCACCGCACCACCGCTCACCTGAGTGCGCTGCTTCGCGGTGGACAGGAGCAGCTGCGCATGCAGTTGTTTGCCGATGTCCAGTCGAAAGCGGAAGGGCCCGTGCTGGAGCTGGTGTTGATGAGCCGTGAGCCGATGGGGCAGGGCGCACCCCAGAC
>JBDKGF010000202.1:0-3984 GCA_039798305.1 Cyanobacteriota bacterium | reverse complement strand
CTCCAGCACTTCAACCTGGAGGTGCCCGCCGGCAGCACCATCGGCATCGTGGGCGCCACCGGCTCGGGCAAGAGCACGATCGTGAAGCTGCTGCTGCGGCTCTACGAGATCCAGGGCGGCGAGATCCTACTCGATGGCTTGCCGATTGATCAGCTGGAGCTGGCGGATCTGCGCCGCGCCATCGGCCTGGTGAGCCAGGAGGTGTTCCTCTTCCACGGCACGGTGGCGGAGAACATCGCCTATGGGAGCTTCGAGGCGCCCCGCGCCGCGATCGATCGGGCCGCCCAGCTCGCTGAAGCCTCACGCTTCATCGAAGCGCTGCCCCAGGGGTACGACACGGTGGTAGGGGAGCGGGGCCAGCGCCTCTCCGGCGGCCAGCGCCAGCGCATCGCCCTGGCCCGGGCCATCCTCAAGAACCCGCCGGTGCTGATCCTCGATGAGGCCACCGCCGCGGTGGACAACGAAACCGAAGCGGCGATCCAGCGCTCACTCGATCTGATCACCGCCGAGCGCACAACCCTGGTGATCGCCCACCGCCTCTCCACGGTGCGCCACGCCGATCAGATCGTGGTGATGGATCAGGGGCGGATCGTGGAGCAGGGCAGCCACGACAGCCTGATCGCAGCCGGCGGGGCCTACGTGAACCTCTGGCGGGTGCAGGCCGGCCTGCGGGCCGATGAAGCGCTGCGCCTCTGATCGCTCACGCCCAGCAGCCGGCCAGCCCAAAAACTGACCGTTTCTTATGTACTGACGAACGGTTGGTCAAGAGGCGTGAAATAAGTTGTGAGAATGAAGAGTCCAGGCCTGAAGAGCATCGGCACGCGCCCCCGCGATGAGCGCGGCCCGATCCTGATGGCCATCGCCTTGGGCCTGGGCGGAGGCCTGCTGCTGGCGGCGCCGCTCAACCAACTGCTCAATGGCCCGCCCCTGGGCAGCAATCACCAGGTGGTGAATCCGTTCAGTAGCTGGACGGGCATGGGCGAGAAAGAGGTGGTGATCCTCGGCACCGATGTGGGCGGCGGCAACACCGATGTGATGTACACGCTGCGGGTGGACAACGGCGTCACCAAGCTCACCCAGGTGCCGCGCGACACCTACATCGACTCCAGCCGCTTCGGCCCGCTCAAAGCCAACGCCCTCTACGCCTTCGGCGGCCCCGATGCGGTGAAGCAAGAGCTCTCCAAGCACCTGGGGCGGCCGGTGCAGCACCACATCCTGGTGAACCTCTCGGTGATCCGGCGCCTCGGCGATGCCCTCGGCGGCCTCCAGGTGAACGTGCCAAAGAGGATGGTCTACAACGACAACACCCAGGGCCTGCACATCGATCTGCAGCCAGGCCCCCAGGTGCTGCGCGGCCGCGACATCGAGGGCTTCCTGCGCTTCCGCCATGACGAGCTCGGCGACATCGGCCGACTGGATCGCCAGAAACTGCTGCTCAAAGCTCTCTTCGATCAACTGACCAAGCCGGAAAGCCTCGTGCGCCTGCCCTCCCTGCTGGCCGCAGCCGGCAAGGACATGAAGACCGACCTGGGCCCGATGGAGATCGGCGGCTTGATCACCGCGATGGGCGGCACCAAGCTCGATGCCGAGCGGCTGGGCGGCCGGCCGTTCATGCGCGATGGCATCAGCTACTGGGAAGCCGAGTGGCCCCAGCCCAGCACCGAATCCGCAACCGAAACCACCGCCGCCGGCAGCAACCCCGACCGCTACGGCTCGGTGTTCTGAGCGGAGCCGTTCAGGGTTGCAGCCTCCTGCTCAGCCCGATAGGCGGCGGGCACCACCACCAGAAACAGCCACCACCAGAGCAGCACCCCCAACGCCAGCGGTGCGCTGATCCACCACAAGCGCAGCAGCCACCAGCTGCCGCCCACCGCCGCCGCACCGGTGAGCAGGATCGACCAGGGCTGACACCACCAGGGCTTGTGACTCCAGATGCTGTCAGCCATGGGGATGTCCGGGGCGCGATAACACCAGGAGCGCCAGAAGGAGCGCCACCACCGCCAGGAGCGGACTGGCCGCAGCCACCGTCACCCCCAGGGCCGCCGTGAACCAGATCGAGGCAGCGCTGGTGAGGCCATGCACCTGGGGGGTGGGGTCGTCATGGCCATTGCCGCGGCGATCCACCAGGATCTCGCCGGCTCCGAGGAAACCCACACCCGTGGCCACCCCTTGAATCACCCGGCTGCGGGCCTCCAGATCCGGCCCCGCAGCCAACACCATCAGGCAGGCGCTCAGACCCACCAGCACATGCATGCGCAGACGGCTGGGCTGGGGATGGCGGAAGTGCTGGGCACGGTTGAAGCCCACCGCCATGCCACAGAGCACGGCCAGGCCCAGGCGCAGCAACACCTCCAGATCGGGCGACAACGCAGGGATCCAGCTCATGGCCACCAGGCATGGGCCGGAGAGCAGCCATAAGCTCCAGGCGAGCGCTCTCTGCCGCAGCCCGTGTCGAATGAGTTGCTGCGCAACAGCCTCAAGCTCACCGTCGCAGTCTTTGTCACGGCCACCATCGCGGTGTGGACAGAGCGCATCGAGTTTGTCTGGTACCCCGTGCTGGCGGCGATCATCGTTGTAGACGACAACGATGACCAGACCATCAGCGCCGCCACCGCCCGCATCCTGGGCACGGTGATGGGCGGACTGATCACCTTCCTGGTGCACACCATCCTCTCGGGCTGGATCGGGGTGCTGGTATCACTGGTGCTGATGATCCCGATCCTGCAGGCCCTGGGCTGGCAGAGCGCCCTGGGCACCGCCGGGATCACCAGCATCATGTTTCTGATGATCCCGAGCCACGTGGCTCTCGACTGGAACTACGTGTTCAACCGTGCGCTCGACACGGTGGTGGGCTGCGGGGTGGCGATCCTGGTGGGGCTGCTGTTCTGGCCTCGCGACAGCTACCGGGAGCTGAACGCCGCTGATCAACGTCTGCGCAGCACCCTCCTCAGCCAACTGCAGCGCTACAGCGCCTGGTTGCAGGATCAGCAACAACGTCCCTCGCCCCTCAACCCCGCACCGCTCACCACCGATCTGCTGCGCATGGAACAACTGGTGGGGCGTGAGCGCAGCGGTCCGCGTCATCGGCTGCTGCGCCGCAAGCAATGGGAACAGCGGCTGAGGCTCTGGCAGCTGGCGCAGGTTCATTGGATCTCCTGGGAGCGGCTGCTGCAGAGCCTTCCGGAGCAGAAGCTGCAGCAGGCCGAACTGATCCGCCACTCAGTTGTGGCGCTGCAACAGCAGCTGGCCGCCACTCCCTGCGCCACCCCGCGGCGGGATGCCCGGCGCTGGCAACAGCTGGCCGAACAGAAGCGGCTGCCGCTGTTGCCGCTGCTCGCCCTGGCGGAGGAACTGCGGCCTCTGCATGCCTGCCTCGGGGGCCTGAATCGCCTGGCACCGCAGTGATCAACCGCAACACCCTGCGCACGGCGCTCACGGCCGGGCTCGGCAATGGCTTCGCGAGCATGACGGGCCTGGCCGATGGCCAATACGTGGCCCTGTCGGTGCTCTCGGTGTCGAGTGGCACCTATGGAGGAGCGATTGAGCTGGGGCGGCAACGGCTGCTCGGCACGGTGCTCGGCTCGATCCTGCTGCTGATCGGCTACGAGTGCCTGCACCCCCTGCCACTGGCGGTGGGGCTCGCGATCACCCTGGGCAGCCTGCGGCTGCTGGGGGGCGCCCTGGGCCTGAAGGTGGGTTACAAGGTGGGCGGCATGATCGTGGTGATGGGCTGGCTGGTGCACGAGGGCAACCTCGCCGGCTGGATCCCGCTGCGCTTCTTCTGGACCGCTCTTGGGGTGTTGCTCACGCTGCTGAGCCTGCGCCTGTTCTGGCCGGCCCGCAGCCTCAGCCAGTGCCTGGGGCGCTACGCCGATCTCACGCAGCAGCTGCATGACAGCTTCCTTGCCCTGGCGACGCAGCTGCAGCAGGGCCCTCGCCGTGGAGAGCCCGACCATCGCTTCCGCCAACTGCGCGCCACCCTGC
>JBDKGF010000201.1:0-5261 GCA_039798305.1 Cyanobacteriota bacterium | reverse complement strand
TGGCGGGCTCTGCTGAACCTGGGCGGCATCGCCAACCTCACCTTGCTGCCACCACAGACCGGTGTGGAGCGCTGTGCGGCAGTGCAGGGATGGGATTGCGGCCCGGCCAATACCCTGCTGGACCTGGCGACAGCACGCTTCAGCGGAGGCACGCTTGGCTTCGATACCGGTGGCGCCTGGGCGGCCCAGGGCCAGGTGGAGGAAGCGTTGGTGCAGCAGTGGCTGCAGGAGCCCTACCTGCAGCAGGCGCCTCCCAAATCCACCGGCCGCGAACTGTTCGGCCAGCCGGATCTGGAGCGACGGCTCAGCGAGCTGGAGGCCACCACCCGACAGCGCCATCAACCGCTGACCCACGCCGATGCGCTGGCCACACTGACGGCCTTCAGCGCGGCCGCAGTGGCGCAAGACCTGGCCCGGGGTCCCGCCGTGGTGGAGCTGCTGGTGGCTGGTGGCGGAGCCCGCAACAGCACCTTGATGGAAGCGCTGCGCCGCCGCTGCCGCGGCCTGCAGGTACGTCCCCTGGCAGAGCTGGGGATCGGAGACAGCGACCGCGAAGCCCTGGCCTTTGCCCTGCTCGCCTGGTGGCATCACCGAGGGGTGTGCGGCTCACTGCCCTCCGTCACAGGGGCGGCACAGCCGGCGGTGCTGGGGATCTGCGCCCATCCGAGCCTGCGAGCAGCCAGATCACGATCCACCACGAAACGCGGGCAGAAACCGCGGCCGTTCATAGGGTGAAGGCATCGGCCAGCAAGCCCATGAGCGCCGGCAACGCTTCCGCCCTCTACGAGCGCATTCACAGCGATCAGCAGCTCACCCAGGAGCTGTTTCGCCAGGCGCTTCAGGATCCCTCAGGCGCCCTCAGCCGCATCTGCAGCCTGGGCAGTGACTGGGATCTGCCGGTGAGCCGTGACGAGGTCAAGGCCCACCTCCAGGCGATCGACGATCCGGAGACCAAACAGTGGCTGCTCAAGGCCCGGGGCGGCCTCTAGGGCGCTGCGACGTGGACGCCGATCAGCGCCCATCCAGCTGAAGAACAGCCAGTAGCTCACGATCGCCAGGCCGGCCGCCACCACCAGAGCCGCCACCTGTTCGAGTCGCTTCACCATGGCGCCGGCCTGTGCGGGGACTCAAAACAGTCTGCAGGGCGAGACCTCCCGGGGGAGATGATGCAGACAGGACCGGGCCCCAGACGCCCCCCACTGCATCCGCCTTGCTCCGTCTCGAACGCGTCTCGAAGATTTATCCCACCGGTGAGGTGCTGCGGGATGTCACCTGGGAGGTGAAGCCCGGCGATCGCATCGGCCTGGTGGGGGTGAACGGCGCCGGTAAATCCACCCAGATGCGGATCATCGCCGGGATGGAGGAGCCCAGCAGCGGCCAGGTAGTGAAGCAGGGCGATCCCCGCATCGTGTATCTGCAGCAGGAATTCGATGTGGATGTGCGCCGCACGGTGCGGCAGGAGCTGTTTCAGGCCTTCGGTGAAGCCGCCACGGTGCTGAACCGCCAGCGCGAGGTGGAGGAGGAGATGAGCTCGGAGAAAGCCGCCGAAGATCCGGATCACCTCAACGATCTGATCCACGAGCTGGGCAGCCTGCAGAGCCGCTTCGAAAGCCTGCACGGCTACGAACTCGATGCCCGCATCGACAAGCTGCTGCCCACGATCGGGTTCACCCCGGAGGGTGCCGAACAGCTGGTTGGTGACTACTCCGGCGGCTGGCAGATGCGCATCGCCCTGGGCAAGGTGCTGCTCCAGGAGCCCGATCTGCTGCTGCTCGACGAACCCACCAACCACCTGGATGTGGAAACGATCCAGTGGCTGGAGGACTACCTCGTGGGCCAGACCTGCCCTCTGGTGGTGATCAGCCACGACCGGGCCTTCCTCGATCGGGTGTGCAATCAGATCGTGGAAACCGAGCGCGGCATCTCCCGCAGTTACCTGGGCAACTACAGCCAGCACCTGGAGCAGAAGGCGCTCGAACGCGAGGCCGGCCAGGCGGCATTCGAACGTCAGCAGAAGGAGCTGGCCACGCAACAGGCCTACATCGATCGCTTCCGCGCCAGCGCCACCCGCTCCACCCAGGCCAAGAGCCGCGAGAAGCTGCTGGACAAGGTGGAGCGGATCGAGGCGCCGATCGAGAGCATCAGCGGCCCGCGTTTTCAATTCCCCCCGGCGCCGCGTAGCGGCCGCCTGATCGCCGAGATCAAGGACCTCAGCCACAGCTACGGCGAGCAGATCCTGTTCCTGGGGGCCAACCTCGAAGTGGAACGGGGCGATCGCATCGCCTTCGTGGGCCCCAACGGTGCCGGTAAATCCACGCTGCTGCGCCTGGTGATGGGCATCGAGACGCCCGATGAGGGCGTGGCCAGCCTGGGCGAGCACAACGTGATCGCCGGCTACTTCGAGCAGAACCAGGCGGAAGCCCTGGATCTCTCCAAGACAGTCATCGACACGCTGTTCGAGGCGGTGCCCGACTGGACCCAGACGCAGGTGCGCTCGCTGTTGGGCAGCTTTTGCTTCAGCAATGACGCCGTATTCAAGGAGGTGGGCAAGCTCTCGGGTGGCGAGAAGGCGCGGCTGGCCCTGGCTCTGATGTTGCTGATGCCCTGCAATCTGGTGGTGCTGGATGAGCCCACCAACCACCTCGATATCCCGGCCAAACAGATGCTCGAGGACGCCCTGATCGAGTACGACGGGGCGGTACTGGTGGTGAGCCACGACCGCTACTTCATCTCGCGGGTGGCCAACAAGATCGTGGAGATCCGCGATGGCGACCTGGTGGTCTACCGCGGCGATTACGCCTACTACCGCGAGAAGAAAGCCGAGGAAGCCGCCGCCGCCGCCGCTGCCCGTCTGGCCGAGGAACAGGAGGCCAAGCGCAAAGCCAATCGCGACAAGCAGAAGGCCAAAGCCGAAGCGCGCAAACAGAAGGTGGCCTGAGGCGCACTCAAAACAACTTCACAGTTCCCTAGGCAAGACGACTCATTGTTCTTGTCCAGGACACAGGGTGTTCATACGCTGATGACTTCCCCCCCCCTTGAGAGGTCAGGCCATGGGCATCGTTCCTCATTCCTCCCATGCCTCGGGCCATGTCTCAGCCAGCACCACGGGAGCTGACCTGCTGGCCATGGGGCTCACCGGATCCAGCCCCACCGGCCTGGATCCGGTGGAAAGCTATTTCGAATGCATCACCGCCTGCTCCATCGACGACGGGGCATGCGTGACCCAGTGCGTGGAGGTGCTGCGCGAAGCCGACAGCTGATCGCCCTCAGCGCGATCCCATCAGGGTCGACAGCTCCACCGGCGTCACCTGCAGGCGCAGGGTCTGCCCCTGCCGCTGCAGGGTCAGTTCCATGGCGCGGCCCACGCCATTGCGCTCCACCAGCTGGGTGAGCTGAGCCGGGTTGATCACAGCCCGACCGTCCACCGCCGTGATTCGATCGCCCGGCCGCAGCCCCGCCCGAGCCGCTGGCCCCCCCGGCATCACGCTGCGCACCACAGCTCCAGGCACCGGGCTGCCACTGACATTGCGCACGGCATCGAGGCCCACCCCGATCATGGCGTGGCTGACACTGCCCTTGCTCACCAGTTGCTCGGCCACGCTGCGGGCGCGGTTGATGGGAATCGCAAAGCCCAGCCCGGCACCCGGGCCCGAGCGCACCAGGGTGTTGATCCCCACCACGGCGCCATCGGCATCGAGCAAGGGCCCGCCGGAATTACCCGGGTTGATCGCGGCGTCGGTCTGAATCAGCTCCAGCCGTTTATCGGTGATCCCCAGGGCGGCGGCATTGCGGTTGAGACTGCTCACAATGCCGAGGGTCACGGTCTGATCGAGGCCAAAGGGATTGCCGACGGCAATCACCCACTCACCCACCTGCAAGCTGTCCGAATTACCCAGAGGTGCCACGGGCCACGAGCCCCCTCCCGCCAGGCGGACCACCGCCAGGTCGGTGACCCGATCGGCGCCCACCACCGTTCCTTCCACGCGGCGGCCATCGCTGAGGCCCACCATCACCCGCGTGCTGCCTTCCACCACATGGGCATTGGTGAGCAGCAGACCGGTGGAGTCGTAGATGAAACCGCTGCCCTGGCCTCGTTCCGTGCGCTGCGAGGGCGGAATGGCGCCACCACCACCCTGAGGCAGCCCGAAGAACTGCCGCAGCAGCGGATCCATGAAGGGGAAGGGCGGCAGGCTCTGGCGACCTGGCACCACGACCGTGCGCTCTGTATCGATCGTGACCACCGCAGGGCCGGTGCGGCGCACCGCCTCCGCCACGAACGACTGGCGGGAGAGCACGGCGGTGGCCGCCGGCGACTGCGCCAGGGCGGACGGCAGTGGCGTGAAGACCGGGCCGGCCAGGGCCGCAGCAAGGGCCAGAGGCAACACCCGGGAAGGCACAGCAGCCATGACAAGCAATCCGGCGGCTTTCGACCGTACGCAGGTTTTCCACGGGGGCAAAGGGGCAGCCGCTGGTGGATTCCCCCACCGCGCCTGGCCCAACCGCGCGATGATGGATGCAATGGATTGAACATCGTCCATCCCTTCCCTGCCGGGACCCTCGCCATGAGCTCCGAGCTATTCGCCAAGCTGCTGCCGCTCGTCTACGCAGCCTGCTTCCTCGGATTGCTGTGGCAGGCCTTCCGGATCATGAGCCGCGGCTTCGCGGCCGTGCCGCGGCCAGGCGATCAGAACCGCATTCCCCGCGGCGACCGCACCGGCCGCCTCACCATCCATCCGGAGCTGCTCGATGCAGACGGCCAGCTCACCCGCGATGACCTGCTCACCGTGCGCTTCGGGGGCGATCAGGAGCAACCCGCCTCACCGAACGACCCCAGCTGAACCCGCACGGGCCCTCCAGCTGGTACAACCGTTGAGTGCTTGTGGACACAGCGGAGGCTGAGTGGAGCAAAGAACCCGAATCGTGGCTGCGGTGCTCAAGGCCATCAAGCTGCCCCCCCGCTTTCAGCTGAAGCTGGTGAAGGAAGACCCTGTTCGCCTGGAACTGATCCTCACCCCCGCCTACGGCAAGCAACCCATCCTTGTGGGCCTCGTTGAATCTCAGGATCTGGTGGCCCGGCGTGATCGCGAAGGCCGTGTTCCAAGGGATCTGCAGGGCACCTGGGACTGGACGGTGCGCCACGGCAAGGTGAACACCGGTGGCTGGAACCCTTATCTCAAGGAAGCACTCCAGACCATGTTTGAAACCGGTCTACCGGCGATCGTTTACGAGGAAACCACCGGAGAGGTGTATCACCCGGTGGA
>JBDKGF010000200.1:0-8078 GCA_039798305.1 Cyanobacteriota bacterium | reverse complement strand
ATCAGCACGCGTGTGGTGGTGGTGCGTCGCATAGTCAGGGAAGGTGGCTGGGCCTATCCACCCCAGTGTGACGCAGCGGTTGCGGGGTGTTCAGGCGCTCTCCTGCTCCAGCTGCTGCAGTACCCAGGCGGCCGTGGCGGGAGCCAGCAGCACACCGTTGCGGTAATGGCCGCTGGTGAGCAAAAGGCCTGGTTCGAGGTTCTCCAGCAGGGGGGCCGGGCGGTCGTCGGGGCGGGCGCGCAGGCCTTGCCAGTGCCGCAGCGGTTCGGCCTCACGCAGCCAGTCAGGCGCATGCCCTCCGAGCTGCTGCAGTTCGACCAGAGCCCCGCTGCTTCCCTCGGTCAGCCCCGGTTCCACGGTTGCGCCCAGCCAGAGCCGCCCTCCAGGACGGGGAATCAGGTTGATGCCATCCCAGCTGACGCTTCCCGGCCACTGCCCGGCGTCGCATCCTGCCGGTAACTGCAGTTCCAGGGCCTGGCCCAGCACCGGGCTCTGGGGCCGGGCGTGTCCGAGCGGATGCAGGAGCGCCGGACTGCCCAGCCCGGCAGCCATCACCAGCCACTCGCTGCAGCAGAGTCCGGCATCGGTGTGGATGCGCCAGCGCCCATCAGATCGGTTCGTGCCTCGTTCCAACTGCAGGACGTGAGCCGCCTCGGTGAGCAGGCCATGGCGGCAGCCGTCGTGGAGCAGGGCTTGCATGGCCGGCAGCGGGTCGATCTGGCCGTCCTCCGGCGAGAGCAGTGCTCCGGCCGCGGCAGCGGGCAGTGCCGGTCTCAGGTCCTGCAGGTCAGTCCGGTTGAGCAGCCGCAGTGCCAGTCCCTGGTTCTGGCGCTGCTCGGCCAGCCTGGCCTGAGCGAGCCATTCCTGTTCGTTGCCGGCCAGCTGCAGCAGGCCCGGGCGCCACGGGATCGGATGGCCTCTCTGATCCAGCAGCTGCCGCCATTGGCGCCAGAGCGCCAGGGACTGCTGCCGCAGCCGCCAGCCACGGCCGCTGCTGCGCCGGAAGATCTGGGCCATCAGCAGACCGAGGGCAGCGCTGCTCCCGGCCTGGCTGGATTGGCCATGGGCCAGGGCCGGATCGATCAGCCGAACGTGATGGCCGTGCTGACAGAGCAGCCAGGCCACAGAAAGGCCCACCACACCGGCGCCGATCACGGTGATCGACGTGGGCCGGCGGGTGGGCTCTGGTGGAAGGATCGTGATGGGAAAGTGGATCAGGCCTGCTTGAGATCAGCCTGCACCTGAGCCGGCAGCACCTGGGCGTAGAGGCCGAAGCCGCTGGCCACCTTGATATAGGCCTTGCTCAGTTTGCTGGCATCCTGCAGGCGGGCGGCTTCATCCAGCTCGGCGAGGGCTTCCTTGAGGGCATCGGCACGCTTGGTTGCTTCGGGGCGCTCAGCGGGCAGCAGGCGCTGGTTGATGTAGAGCATCTCGCGGCCCACTTCCTGCATCGGGCCGTGGATCAGGTTGCGGGTGAAGGTCCAGTCGCGCTCGTTCACCAGCGTGGCCAGCTCGGGCAGGCGATCGCGGGCCGCCAGGAAGCCCGCGGCCTGACGCTCGATCACGGCGATGTCGTCGGCGCTGAGGGTGGGAGCCTTGGCCTTGCCGCCGCTGCAGGCGGTGAGCCCGAAGCTCAGCACCAGGGCCAGGGCCACGAGGGCCAGGCTGCGCAGGGCGGATGAGAACCGGGTTGTCAGCGCGGACATCGTCTGAGCAGCCATGGAATTGGAGCTTGATTCCGGGACTTTACCCAGGGGTTTTGGCCCTGAAGCGCTTGTGAGGCGAGCTGCAACCGGCTGTGTGCAATCGGTCGGCAGAATTCAGCCTTTCCAGGGCTGAGCCCCGCCCCGCCATGACGGCTGCCACGGCCATCCTTCAGATGATCTGTCCGGATCAGCCCGGCTTGGTGCGCGAGCTCTCCGGTTGGGTGGCGGGCAACGGCGGCAACATTGTTCATGCCGATCACCACAGTGATCAGGGCGCGGGTCTGTTCCTGAGCCGCATCGAGTGGCAGCTGGAGGGGTTCGGACTGCCGCGTGAGGCGATCGCACCGGCGGCGGCCTCCCTGGCCGAACGTCTGCGCGGCGAACAGAAGGTCACTTTCTCCGACGAGAAGCCCGCTGTGGCGATCTTTGTGAGCAAGCAGGACCACTGCCTGCTGGATCTGCTCTGGCGGGTGCGCACCGGTGAACTGCCGATGCGGGTGCCGCTGGTGATTGCCAACCACCCTGATCTGGGATCGATCGCAGAGGAGTTCGGCGCGCGATTTGAGCATGTACCCATCAGCAATGCCAACCGTGAGGAGGCGGAGGCACGCCACCTGGAACTGTTAGCTGAGCACCGGATCGAGCTGGTGATCCTGGCCAAGTACATGCAGGTGCTCACCCCCCGCTTCCTGTCGGCGTTTGATCCCCCGGATGCGTTCCACCGGGTGATCAACATCCACCACTCCTTTTTGCCGGCGTTCATGGGGGCGCAGCCCTATCACCGCGCCTGGGAGCGCGGCGTGAAGCTGATCGGCGCCACGGGCCACTACGTGACCGAGGAATTGGATGCCGGGCCGATCATTGCCCAGTCCACCGTGTCGGTGAGCCACCGCGATGAGGTGGAGGACCTGATCCGCAAGGGCCGCGACACCGAGCGCCTGGCCCTAGCCCGGGCGGTGCGGCTGCATCTCAAACGGCAGGTGATGGTCTATCGCGGTCGCACGGCGGTGTTCGAGTGAGCGCCCTCCACGCGGTTGGCCAAGGCATGGGCCGCTGGCTGCAGCGCCTGGATGCCCAGCGGCCGCCTCAGGCCGATTCGCTCGGCTGGCGTTGTTTTCAGCTGGGGATGTTTGTGCTCCCCTCCAGCGCGTTGTTCGCCGCGCTGTTGCTGTTCCCGGCGCTGATCCAGGGCAGTCGCAAACGTGCTCCGCTGTGGAGCGACCGCGTCAACTTGGTGCTCGTGGTGGTGGCGGCCTTGATGGTGGCCGGTGCCCTGACGGTGACGCTGCGCAGTGCCGAGTTCCCCAGCTACTCGCCTTTGCTGGCCTGGGTTGGCCTGGGCAATTGGCTGCCGCTGTTCTGGGGGTTCTGGGGCTTTCAGCCCTATGTGTCCGATCCCCAGGCCCGGCGCCGGATTGGCTTGGCCATCGCCACCGGCACGGTTCCGGTGCTGGTTACCGGTCTGGGGCAGTTGTGGCTGGGTTGGCATGGCCCCTGGCAGATCCTGGGCGGTGCCGTGATCTGGCATCTCAAGGAGGGGGGGAATCCCACGGGCAGGCTCTCCGGACTGTTCGATTACGCCAACATCACGGCCGCCTGGTTGTCGTTGAGCTGGCCGCTGCTGCTCGCGGCCTTGATCGCCTGTTGGCGGAACTGGCGTGCACGGATGGATGGCAGTGGCTGGCGTCTGTTGGTGGTGTTTGGGCTGGTGGTCGCTCAGGTGGCCTCGATGGTTCTCACCGATTCCCGCAATGCCTGGGGGGTGATGTTGATGGCGGTGCCGTTGGTGGCGGGTCCCGCCAGCTGGATCTGGATGCTCCCGTTACTGGCTTTGGCCCTGCTCCCCGTGGCGCTCGCCACCCTGCCGGGGGTGCCGGCGCTGCTGCAGGACCCCGCCCGTGCCCTGGTGCCGCAGTCGATCTGGGGACGACTCAATGACTTCAATCACCACAGTCAGCGCAAGCTCGCGTCGCTGCGGATCACCCAGTGGAGTGTGGCCGCTGGCCTGATCGCTGAGCGCCCCTGGCTCGGCTGGGGCGCGGCCGCCTTCAGCGTGATCTACCCCCTGCGCACCGGTCGCTGGCACGGACACCCCCACAACATCGCCTTTGACCTGGCCTTCAGCCATGGCTTGCCGGTGGCGGTGTTGGTGGTGGCTCTGGTGCTCTGGCTCTACATCCGTGGTGTGCGCCAGGGGATGTTGAAAGCTCCGGTGTTTGAGCGGGCCTGGTGGACGGCCGCGTTCATGCTCGCGGTGCTGCATGCCACCGATATCCCCATGTACGACAGCCGCATCAACATCGCCGGCTGGGTGTTGCTGGCGGGCTTGCGCTGCGGGGTCCGTTAGGTCAGCGCCTCCTGCTGATGCTTGATCAGGGTTGCCTTCGGTAGGGGACCCTCCAGGTGCTCCCACGGCAGCACCTGTTCCGAGCCCCAGTTGCCGTGAATCACCTCCTCCCAGGGAGGCGGCAGCGGTTCGGCGCCTGAGGCGTCGCCCTCGCGCACGGCTTTGTAGGCCTGCTTCCAACCCCCGAGGCTTTCGTGGCGGCCTCGGGCGGCGGCGATCACGGGTGCCAGGCGCCTGTCGCTGCGGGAGAGCAGCGCCTGGATCACGCTCCAGCCGTAGCTTTCGGGCCGCAGCTCGATCCCCTTGGGCTTGAGCCGTTTACCCAGCAGCTTCAGGCGCTTCTCGGCTTCCGGTCGCACCCCCTGCCATTGGAACGGGGTGTGGGCCTTGGGCACGAAGGTGCTCACCCCAAGCGAGAGCCGCAGCCCAGGCGTGGCCTTCTTCAGAGCCAGCAGCAGCTCAGCGGTGGCCTCCACGTCGGCCTCCTCTTCGCTGGGCAGCCCCACCATTCCGTAGAGCTTGAGTCCGCTGAGGCCGCCTTCTTTGGCGTAGCGGGCGGCGGCATAGATCTCCTCGGTGGCGAGCTTCTTGTTCACCACCTGGCGCATGCGTTCACTGCCGCTTTCGATCGCGATCGTGAGTGATTTGCTGCCCCGCTTGGCCAGGATCCGACCCAGCTCGGGTGTCACCGTGGCGGCCCGTACCGAGCTCACGCTCACCCGTGTGCCCTCGAAGCGGTCTTGATCGAGCCAATGCAGCAGATCGCCGAACTGGGGGTGTTGGGTCACGGAAGCTCCCAGCAGCCCTAAGCGCTGGGTGGCGGTGAGACCCTTCTCCACCGCCGGGATCAGGCCGTCGTCGAGGCTCGGCGTGCGGAAGGGCAGGGTGAGATAGCTGGCCAGGCAGAAGCGGCAGAGCTCCGGGCAGCTGCGCACCACCTCCACCATGTGAATCGAAGGCCAAGCCGCCTCCGGTGTGATCACCGTGGAGTGGCTGAGGGTGTTGCCCCGCCAGGTTTGCTTCGCCACGGTGGCTGGAATGCCGGGTTCTGTGGGCTCAACGGCCAGCAGTTCGCCCTCAGCGCCGTAGCGGGGGGCATAGAGCGCTGGCACGTAAACGCCAGGCACCGCGGCCAGCCGGCGCAGGCGCTCCGGGCGCGGTGCTTCGCGGCAGTCCTGCAGGGCATCGATGAAGGCGGGCAGCAGCAGCTCGCCATCGCCCAGCAGCACCGCGTCAAAGAAAGGGGCCAGGGGTTCGGGGTTGGCGGTGAGCACCGGCCCGCCCCCGAACACGATCGGATCGCCATCGCCGCGCTCGGCGGCCCAGATGGGGATGCGCTGCTGCTCCAGCAGATCGAGCAGCACTGGACCATCCAGCTCCCAGCTCAGGGAGAGCCCGAACAGGTCGCAGTGGCGATGCGCTGGATCCCCCTGATCGGTGAACAGGCGCCGCACATCCACATCGCTGCGCTGCGCCAGGGTCGCCCACACCACCTGATAGCCCAGGCTGGTGATCCCCACGGTGTAGGTGCTGGGGAACGCCAGCACCGCCCGCAGCGCCTCGGCGGCCGGGGCGGCGGGTTCAAACAGCAGGGTTTCCTGGTTCAGGGGGTTGGTGAGTCAGTTGTTCATTCTGCGCTGGAGCTGGTGGCCGATCCCAAGAGCCCTTTGTTGTGCGTGCTGCAGGTGGGCTGCCCGGGGCTGGCTGCTTCTGATTTGATGCCCATCAATCCTCAGTCAGCTCTTCATCGTCATCGTCAAATTGGTCGAGCCACTCTTGGTGGTCGTTCTGGATCAGTTGTTCGAGTTCGTCGTTGTCAGCCAGTTCCCGGAAGGCGTAAATCGTGCGGCCTTTGAGACGGCGTTTTTGTGTCAGGTCAAGTAGCCATGTTGTGCCATCGTCCTCTTCTTTCTCGAGGATCCATGTCTGCCGGTCTTCCCGCTTCAGGAAGGGAAACAGCTCCTGCTCTTGCAAGGGGTGGTGTGGTTGCAGGTTGGCTTTCAGAAAAGCAATGGCGTCATCGGCATACTCAAGCGGCACCATCTGCCATGGTTCGAGAATCTCCAGGGCTTTCGGTGGTGCCGGCTGCCACGGTGGGGCTGTGTCGACGCTGCGATGTAAGCGGCCCTCTGCTTTGAGCCAGAGATAGCGCTCATGGAACTCGCTCCATAGGTTTGGTCCCAACTGGACGCGGCCCACGAAGAGCCCATCGCAGAGGATCCTCCCGGCGAAGGGACATAGTCCGGTTTCCACGAGGAAGCCGCGACCACCGAGAATGGCTCCGGGTTGCTGGGTCAGGCCCACGGTGCTGTAGGCCTCACTGGCTTCCTTGTTCAGGAAGATGGCGCCGCTCTTGAGATCCTTGATGTGGATCCATTCGGCGAGTTTGATCTGGCTCAGGGCCTCAATCACATCCGGGTCCACCGGGATGTTGTGCTCCCTGAGGTGCTTCATCGCCTCGTCAAGCCGCTCAGGGTTGTCGTGCAGCTGTCTGCGGGCGTTAACCAAGCAGGCAGCGGGATCAGCATCTGCCTGCTCGTTGTTGACGGCATGCACGGCGATGGCCACCCGTTCATAGGTGGTCATGAACCGCTGAGCATCTTCTGGGTTGAGCAGCATTTGGCTCCCGATCGTTCAGACCTCCGCGAGCACCTTGGATTCGTCGTCGGCGCTCACCACCCGGCCGCTGTCTTCGAAGCCTTCGATCTGATCGAAGTTGAGGTAGCGGTAGAGCTCGGCTCCGCGGGGATCGATCTTGGCCGCGGCGATGGCCAGGTATTGATCCTTGGTGGGGATGCGGCCCAGCTGGGCGCACACTGCTGCCAGTTCGGCGCTGCCGAGATACACCTGGGCGCCGTTGCCGAGGCGGTTGTTGAAGTTGCGGGTGCTGGTGGAGAACACGGTGGTGTTGTCTTCCACGCGGGCCTGGTTGCCCATGCAGAGGGAGCAGCCGGGCATCTCCATGCGGGAGCCGGCCTTTTCGAAGATGGCGTAGTACCCCTCCTGCTTGAGCATCTCCTCATCCATGCGGGTGGGCGGGCAGACCCAGAGGCGGGCGGTGTTTTCGCCCTGGCCTTCCAGCACCGTGGCGGCGGCGCGGTAGTGGCCGATGTTGGTCATGCAGGAGCCGATGAATACCTCATCGATGCGATCGCCGGCTACTTCCGAGAGCGTTTTCACGTTGTCAGGGTCGTTGGGGCAGGCCAGGATCGGCTCGGTGATCTCATCGAGGTTGATTTCGATCACGGCGGCGTATTCCGCATCGGCGTCGGCCTCCATCAGCACCGGGTTGGCCAGCCACTCCACCATGGCCTTGATGCGGCGGGCCAGGGTGCGGGCATCGCTGTAGCCGCGGGCGATCATGTTTTTGAGCAGCGCCACGTTGCTGCGCAGGTATTCGCTCACCGTTTCCACGCTGAGCTTGATCGTGCTGCCGGCGCAGGAGCGCTCGGCTGTGGCGTCGGTGAGCTCAAAGGCTTGCTCGAGCTTGAGATCAGGCAGCCCCTCGATCTCCATGATCCGGCCGCTGAAGATGTTCTTCTTGCCGGCCTTCTCCACGGTGAGCAGCCCCTGTTGGATGGCGACATAGGGGATGGCGTTCACCACATCACGCAGGGTCACCCCCGGCTGCAGCGAACCGGAGAACTTCACCAGCACCGATTCGGGCATATCCAGTGGCATCGCGCCGATGGCGGCGGCGAAGGCCACCAGGCCCGAGCCAGCCGGGAAGGAGATGCCCAGGGGGAAGCGGGTGTGGCTGTCGCCGCCGGTGCCCACGGTGTCGGGCATCAGCATCCGGTTCAGCCAGCTGTGGATGATGCCGTCGCCGGGGCGCAGGGCCACCCCGCCCCTCGAACTGATGAAGTCGGGCAGCTCGGCGTGGGTTTTGAGGTCCACCGGCTTGGGATAGGCGGCGGTGTGGCAGAAGCTCTGCATCACTAGATCAGCGCTGAAGCCCAGGCAGGCCAGCTCCTTCATCTCATCGCGGGTCATCGGCCCGGTGGTGTCCTGGGAGCCGACGGTGG
>JBDKGF010000199.1:0-10683 GCA_039798305.1 Cyanobacteriota bacterium | reverse complement strand
GCCAGGGCCAACTACTACTACGGGCAGTTGCAGGTGGTGCGTGAACTCAAGGACGCGCTCGGCTGAAGCCAAGCCGCCCTATCCGCCGCCCCCTCCCTGGCCGGATTTTCCTCCCCCCGCGCGTCCTCCTCGTCCAGGCGAGCGTCGCCCGCTTCCCCGCGGTGCAGAGCCTGCTCCCGGTGTGCGTGGTGTGGATGTTCGCCGCGGTTGCCGCAGCAGGGCCTGCAGGCGCTGCTCTTCCTGCGGTGACACGGCACGCCATTGACCCGGTGCCAGACCTTCGAGGCTGAGCGGCGCTTCGCCATCCATCAGATCGATGGCCACCCGCAGCAACCTCAGTGTTGGCAGCCCCACGGCGGCCGTCATCCGTCGCACCTGGCGGTTACGCCCTTCGCGCAATTCAATCGCCAGCCAGCTGGTGGGAATCTGCCGGCGTTCGCGGATCGGTGGATGGCGCGGCGGCAAGCCGGGATCGGCGATGGAGCAGGCCCGGGCTGGCAGAGTGCGCTGCCCCTGAATCACCAGTCCCTGCTCGAGCTGCTGCAGATGCTCCTGGCTGGCCATGCCTTCCACCTGCACCCAGTAGCGCCGCCAGTGTCCCCAGGCTGGATCGGTGAGCCGTTGCTGCAGGCGCCCGTTGGCGGTGAGCAGCAGCAGGCCTTCGCTGTCGGCATCGAGCCGGCCGGCGGCATAGACGTCCGGAACCGGGATGTGATCCGCCAGGCAGCCCCAGCGGCTGCCGGGCTCGGGGGTGAACTGGCTCAGCACCCCGTAGGGCTTGTGGAACAGCAGCGTGCTCAGGAGGCCTGGCGAGCGCGCCACAGGTTCACCACTCCAATCGAAATCAGCAGCAGGCCCAGATCCATCGACACAGGAGGCAGGACCATCGAAACCTTGGCTCAGTGGGGCTTGGTGAGCGCTGACCCTAGCGGTTTGAGGGCGCGAACTAGACTGACCAGAGCAGTACGACTTTTCAACGGCAGCGACGCATGATCGAGACCTCCGGCGTGATCGAGAAGGAGCAGGGCAACGGGTTCTACCTGGTCACCCTCGAGCAGCCTGCAGGCCACCAATGCCTCTGCCGGGCTGCCGGAAAGCTCACCAAGTTCCGCATCAAGCTGCTCGCTGGCGACAAGGTGCTGGTGGAGATCAGCCCCTACGACCTCAGCCGCGGCCGCATCACCTACCGCGAGCGCAATGCGGCTGCCGGCGGCCCTCGTCCCGGTGGTAACCGTCCTGGCGGTCCCCGTCGCCGCTGATCGTCCGTTCAGCGTTCAGGTTCTGGTCTGGGGAAGCCTCGGGATCGAATCCCGGGGCTTTTCTGTGACTTCATCTCCGAACGGCTGGCTGACAGCTCCGTGATCGGTTGGGCTGCCGTCCGGGTGAGAGCTCCACAGAGATCTCGCCCGGACTGTCGCCTGCCGCTGCTTGGCTGCTTCAGGCCACGGCGGCGCCCAGGAGCTGTTCGATGGCGGCCTTGAACTCGCTCCGCTGCTTCACGCCCCGGAACTGTTGCTTCAGTTCCTTCTGGAAGAACAGCTGCACCGTGGGGGTGCCACTCACGCCAGCCTGCTGGGCGATCTCCTGCTCGGCCTCGATGTCGATCTCCACGCCCAGAGCGCGGCCGCCGAGCTCCTCAAGCACACGCTTGAGCTGGGGCTTGAGCACATGGCAGGGGCCGCAGCTGGGGGAGGTGTAGACCACCAGCACGGGCCTGTCGCTGTCGTGGTACAGCTTGCGCAGGGCATAGCTGCCCTTCTGCCACAGGGCGTTGGGGTCGAAGTTGGCTTCATCGCTCACCGCGGTGTGCTTCACCTCACCCACCTCGGCGGGATCCACGGGGTCCTGGCTCACGGTGACGGCCAGATCGTGATGGGTGAGCCAGCGCTCGGCCGCCAGCGCCGCCTGGCAGCCGCTGCCGGCAGCGGTGATGCCCTGGCGCCATTCGGCGTCGGCCACATCACCAGCGGCGAAGACGCCTTCCAGACTGGTTTCGGGGCGGCCGGGCTTGGTCACCAGATAGCCGTGGCCATCCACCTCGAGTTGGCCGCGGACCAAGCGGGTGTTGGGGGTGTGGCCGATGGCATAGAAGAGGCCGCGCACGGGGACCTGTTCGCTGCTGCCGGTGCCATCGGTGGCGACCAGCTCGATCGCCTCCAGCCAGTCACCACCGCTGCAGTCGCGGATCTGGCAGTTCCAGTGCACGGTGATGTTCGGGTTGGCCAGCACCCGGTCAGCCATGGCCTTGCTGGCCCGGAGCTGGCCGGATCGCACGATCAGGTGTACGTGGCTGCCGTATTTGGTCAGATACACGGCTTCCTCGCAGGCGGAGTCGCCGCCGCCCACCACGGCCAGCTCTTCGTTGCGGAACTGCGGTGTGGCGCCATCGCAGATGGCGCAGGCGCTGATGCCCGCATTCCAGAAGCGCTCTTCGCTCGGCAGGCCGAGGCGGTTGGCGCTGGCGCCGGTGGCGAGGATCACCGATTGGGCCTGGATGGTCTGGCCCTCTGCCTGGATGCGGAAGGGGCGCTGCGACAGGTCAATGCTGTCGGCGTCGGCCTCCACCAGACGGGTGCCCCAGCGCACGGCCTGGGCCTTGAGCCGGTCCATCAGATCCGGGCCGAGGATGCCGTCGGGGAAACCGGGGAAGTTCTCCACATGGGTGGTGGTCATCAGCTGGCCACCGGGGATGCCACCGTCCTGAAAGCCTGTGATCACCACCGGCCTGAGGTTGGCGCGGGCGGCGTAGATGGCTGCGGTGTAGCCGGCGGGGCCCGAGCCCACGATCACCACGTTCTCAACAGAAGCGCCCGTCGCGGCGCTGGCAGCGGCATCTGTCACGGCTTAAGCGGATCGACTTCGCTTAAGAGCGTAGCGCCGCTGTTCTTGAGCTGGCGAAGCCCGGCGGCTGCGTGAGATGGGCGCTCAAGGGACTTGACGCACAGCCTGTTTGACGCCCTGCGAAAAACCCTTTAGGTTTTCTTCAGATTTCCAGGAGTCCGTCGCTCTCGCTGCTATCGCTTGATTTCTTCAATGTGTCGAAATCGGGAACCATCAGCACCTGTTCGGCCATCAGTTCAGGGTGCTGGTCGGCGCAGAGGATCCATTCACGGAATTCTTCAGTGAGTGCGTAGGTGTCTTCGTAGCGCTCGCGGTCGTCGAGGCTTGCGATGCGGGCGGCCGACCAGTTGATGGCAACGGTGAGACGACGCTGGATGGAGCCTTTCATGGGTGTCCCGCGATCGCACCACGCTGGTCGGCCGATGGCCCCGTTTGGGTGCGCTTTCGCACAACGTCGCACTTTTTGCCGCAATCGTATGTATTTATCGCTGCACTCGGAAGTTGGGCAGTTGCGGCCCATGCATGCGGATCACGGCTCCCGCCCCATCCTCCAGTGCCTGCAGGGGTAGAGCGGATGCTCGCCCGGCCGTGCTGGCTTCGGGCTCGGCCTCCACGCTCTTTGCTCGCAGCACATAGGGCTCGCTCAGCGACCAGGTGCGGGCGTATTGCATCAGCAGTGGATCCGCCGGTGCAAACACATAAGACGGGTGCCGGGGCACGGTCTCCAGGGCTGAGCGCTCGGCATCCATGCGCACGGCCCGGGTGATGCCCTGCACGAAGCGCGTGCGCGTCACCACCGTGGTGAGGTAGGCCACAATCCGCAACCGCGGTGCATCGAAGCCTTCGGCGCACATGTCGATGCTCACCAGCCAATCGGCTTCGCCGGCCTTGAAGGCCTCCATGCGCTGGGCGGCCTCCGGATCCTGGGAGTGCACAAGATGCACCCGATCGCCCTCCTCCTCCAGCAGGCCGCAGATGCGGCGGGCATGGGCAATATCGCGGGCGATCACCAGGCCGCCGGCGCCGGGGTGCTCGCGACGCACCACCTCCAGGCGGCGGCGGGCATTGAGCAGCAGCCGCAGGGCGATGCTGCTGCTGTCGCCCAGGCGGATGGCGCGGCGCAGGTTGCGGGCCCGCCAGCTCTCGCGCTGCTCCTGCGACAGCGGTGAGCGCTCACTGTCGCCCAGCTCCCCCTGGCGGCCGTGATCCACCCAGCCGTCTTGAAAGCGGAACTCCAGTGGGCGCACATCCCCCGCCGCGATCAGCTCGCGCGGCTCCACACTCAGATCCGGCGCGATCTGCTCCACCCAGTCCTGGCCGTCGTGCACCTGAATGCGGCGAGCGGCGCAGAAGGCCAGGTTGTCGGCCCGGAAGGGGGTGCCGGTGAGGCCCAGGCGAAGCCGGGCGCCGGCGCTGAGGCGGCTGAAGGCATGCCCCCAGGCGCTGGCCTCCGGTTCCTCGGGATCCATTCCCAGGTGGTGCACCTCATCGGCGATGGCCAGCCAGGGGCCCCAGGCGGCCCCATCCAGCTGCTGCTCCAGCAGGGCGAGGTTGCGTCCAGCCGCCTGATAGGTGAGCAGGAGGCCGTGGGGGGCTGGTTGCCCTGGGCGATCCGTGAGCTCCAGCCCTGGCTGCCATTCCTGCAGCTTGAGCCCCAGCCGCGCTGCGGCCGCCAGCCACTGGCTGGCGATCGAGCTGCGATGGCAGAACACCAGCAGGTGCTGCAGGCGGCCTTCCCGCTCCAGCCGCTCGAAGCTGAGCAGGGCACCGAGGGTTTTACCGGCGCCGGGACCGGCGTTGATCAGCACATCGTTGTGGCCTTCGCGCTCGAGTCGCCGGCGCAGCAGCTGAAGCAGCTGCGATTGCCACTCGCGTGGCTGAACGGCTGGCTGGGGCCGCTGTGTGGCGGCGCGGTGCTCACACCGTGGCGGCTCGGCGCCAACCGCCTGCAGCGAGCGCCTGGGCAGGCGCAGATCGAACGACAACGAAGTCATCCAGCCATTTTGTTGGCAGGCAGCGAAAAAAGATGAGGGTTTCTACCTATTCGTTTTGGTGCTGGAGTCCTTAACTTCCGGCCATCACCCCGCTCCCGGGCCTCAACCCGCCAGCCCATGAACGAGCGTTCCCCCTTTTCCCTCAGCTCTGATGAGCTGCGCGAGCGCTTCGAGCGCGCCCTGGATCTCGAGTGCGACCTCGATCCGATGATCCTGCGTGCCCGCCAGCTGCGTCAGCAGGGTTCCATGCCCCAGGCCCGCTGCCTGGAGCAGGAGCTGTTGCCGCTCTTCTGAATCCGCTCTTGCCATGGCGTGTGCGGATGTGACCACACGCCTGATGGAAGCGTTGCCGCCTGCCGCGAACCCGGCGAACACTGGGTCGTTGTGACGTGAAGGCGGCGGTTCTTTGATTCGTGTGTTGGTGCCGCGGGAGTGCCGCCCCGGTGAAACGCGCGTGGCAGCCACCCCCGAAACCGTGCGGCGGCTCAGCGCTCGGGGGTGTCTGTTGCAGGTGGAGCAGGGGGCCGGCGCGGCCAGCGGTTTTGACGACGACGCCTACGGCGAAGCCGGTGCCCAGCTGATCGATCCGGCCGCAGCGGTCGGCGAGGCCTGGAGCCTGGCTGATGTGGTGCTGGCGGTGCAGGCGGGCTCGATCGCTCAGCAGCGCCCTGAGCTCGAGGCCCTGCGGCCCGGCTCTCTGCTGCTCGGTCTGTTCGAGCCCCACGGCAACGATGCCCTCAAGCAACAGCTGGAGCAGCAGCGCCTGACGGCCATGGCCCTGGAGCTGCTGCCGCGCATCAGCCGCGCCCAGACCATGGACGTGCTCTCCTCCCAGGCCAACATCGCCGGCTACAAGGCGGTGCTGCTGGCTTCGGCGGCGCTGGATCGCTACGTGCCGATGCTGATGACGGCCGCCGGCACGATTCAGCCGGCCCGTGCCCTGATCCTCGGGGCTGGTGTGGCCGGTCTGCAGGCCTTGGCCACGGCCCGCCGCCTCGGGGCGGTGGCTTATGTGAGCGATGTACGCCCGGCGGCCAAGGAGCAGGTGGAATCTCTGGGTGGTCGTTTCATCGATCCGCCCGAACTGGAGCAGAAGCCCGGAGAAACCGGCGGCTATGCCCAGCAGGCCACGGAGGCCTTCCTGGCGGAACAGCGCCGCCAGCTCACTGAGCAGCTGGCCCTGGCTGACATGGTGATCTGCACCGCCCAGGTGCCGGGCCGGCCGGCTCCGCGCCTGATCGACGACGCCATGCTGCAGCACATGCGCCCCGGCAGCGTGGTGGTGGATCTGGCCGTGGCCCAGGGCGGTAACTGCGAAGGCACCGAGCCCGGAACCACCGTGCTGCGCTACGGGGTGCAGCTGATCGGTGCCGACGCTCTGCCCTGCACTGTGGCCAACCACGCCAGCGCCCTCTACGCCCGCAATGTGGCGGCCCTGCTCGAGCACTTGCTGGAGTCGTGCGCTGCCGACGCCCCAGCACTTCAACTCAATCTGGAGGATCCGATCGTGAGCGGTTGTCTGTTCACCCACCACGCTGCGGCAGGGGGTGCGGCATGACCTCCCTCTCCCAGGCGCTATGGGTGTTGCTGCTCGGCAGCCTGCTCGGGCTGGAGCTGATCGGCAAAGTGCCGCCCACCCTGCACACCCCCCTGATGAGCGGCGCTAACGCCATCAGCGGCATCACGGTGCTGGCCTCTCTCAGCCTGATCGCCAACGCCAAGGACAACCCGGCCCTGCTGGTGCTGGGCGCGTTGTCGCTGGGCTTCGCGCTGTTCAACGTGATCGGTGGCTTCCTGGTGACCGACCGCATGCTGGCGATGTTCAGCCGTAAGCCCAGCGCCTCGAAAACCGCCAAAGCCACTGCGGAGGCCGGGCGATGAACACGCTGGATCTGTTCGGTTACGCGATTGATCTGTTGGCGGTGTTGCTGCTGGCCCTGGGCCTGAAGGGCCTCTCCACGGTGCGCTCGGCCCGTTCAGCCAATGGTCTGGCGGCACTGGCCCTGGGTCTGGCGGTGCTGGGCCTGCTTCTGCAGATCCAGCCCGATCCGATCGCCTGGCTGTGGATCGCCATCGGCAGTGCGATCGGCGGTCTGCTGGGGCTGATCACCGCCCGCCGGGTGCCGATGACGGCGATGCCTGAAACCGTGGCCCTGTTCAACGGCTGCGGCGGCATGGCCTCGCTCTTGGTGGCGGTGGCGGTGGCCCTCTATGACAGCGCCGATGCCGATCTGGTGTCGCTGATCTCGATCGTGATCTCGGTGTTCGTGGGGGCGATCACCTTCAGTGGCTCGATTGCTGCCATGGGCAAGCTGCAGGGTTGGCTGGGCACCCCCGCCTGGACCCAGAGCAGCGTGCGCCATGGCGTGAATATCACCTTGGCCATTGCCGCCCTGGTGGCTGGGATCACGCTGCCCGGCGACCCCACGGGCGTGCCGCTGTGGCTGTTGGTGGGGGCCTCCAGCCTGCTGGGTATCGGCGTCACCCTGCCGATCGGTGGCGCCGATATGCCGGTGGTGATCTCGCTGCTCAACTCCTATTCCGGAGTGGCCGCGGCGGCTGCCGGTTTCGTGGTGGGCAGTCAGCTGTTGATCGTGGCCGGCGCCATGGTGGGTGCGGCGGGTCTGATCCTCACTCAGGTGATGTGCACCGGCATGAATCGCTCACTCGTGAGTGTGTTGTTTGGCGGTGCCCTGGGCGGCAGCGCACCGGTGGGCGGTGGCGGTGATGAGGCGGGCTACACCCGCATCGTGAGCTGCAGCGCCGAGGAGTGCGCCATAGCCTTGGAGAACGCCGAGCGCGTGGTGTTCGTGCCTGGTTACGGCCTGGCGGTGGCCCAGGCCCAGCACGCCCTGCGGGAGCTCTCCAAATTGCTGGAGGCCAATGGTTCTGAGGTGAGTTACGCCATCCATCCGGTTGCAGGCCGCATGCCCGGTCACATGAACGTTCTGCTGGCGGAGGCCGATGTGCCCTACGAGCAGCTGCTGGAGATGGACACGATCAATCCGGAGTTCCCGCGCACGGACGTGGTGATCGTGCTGGGCGCCAACGACGTGGTCAATCCCGACGCCAAAAATGACGCCCAGAGCCCCCTCTACGGCATGCCTGTGCTGGAGGTCGATCAGGCCCGCCAGGTGTTCGTGGTGAAGCGCAGCCTGGGAGCTGGCTACGCAGGCATTAAAAATGCTTTGTTCGAGCTGCCCCAGACGGCCATGGTGTTTGGCGATGCCAAGGCGGTGCTGCAGCAGCTCTGCACGGAGTTGCGCAGCCAGGGTGTCGGAAAAGTCGCTGCCTGAATCGGATCTGCCTGCGGCCCTGGGGCTTAAGCCCTTCCGGCCGCGTCTGCCCTGGCTGAACGGTGATCTGCAGACCCTGCGCGACACCCTGCGCCCAGTGGCCTTGCCACCGGATCAGGGCGAGGCGGTGCAGATCCCGATAGGGGATGGCGACCAGCTCGTGGCTCTGCTCGACTCGCCCCTGGGTCCAGCCGCGCCCAAGGCTCTCGTGCTGTTGATGCACGGCCTGGGTGGCAGCAGCTCCCGCAGCGGTCTGCGCCGCATGGGCATCACCCTGCAACACGCCGGCTTTGCGGTGCTGCGGCTGAACATGCGCGGCGCCGGCCCCGGCCGTGCGCTGGCCCGTGGGACCTACGCCGCCAGCTGCAACAGCGATCTGTTGCCCGCCCTGGCCCGGGCCAGGGAGCTGGCGGCGGGGCGGCCGCTGCTGGGGATGGGCATCTCATTGGGGGGCACCAAGCTGTTCAACGCGTTGCTCACCGGGCCGGGTCTGCTGGATGGCTTGGTGACGATCAGCTCACCGCTGGATCTGGCTGCCTGCTCCGAGCAGATCGAGCGCCCCCGCAATCGCCTCTACAAGCGCTGGTTGCTGCAACGCTTGGTGGCCCAGACCCTCGCCGATCCCTTCGGGGTGAGTGAAGAGGAGCGTGAGGCGCTCGCTGGCCGCGGGCCCATGGGGCCCATGGAGAGCATCCGAGCCTTCGATGGAGCGATCACGGCACCGCGTTGGGGGTACTGCTCGGTGGATCACTACTACCGTGAAGCCAGCCCCCTGCAGCGGTTGCGGGCCCACGTAGACGACCCCCAGCTCTCCGCGCAATCCCGGTGGCCATCTCTGCTCCCGCCCACCCTGATGGTGCATGCCATCGATGACCCGTGGGTGCCGGTGGAAGCTGCTCAGCAGCTGGCGGCCTTGAAGCTTCCCGGTGTTGAGGTGTTGCTCACCGCTGCTGGCGGCCACAACGGTTTCCATGCCCGCTGCGATGGCCGCGGCGCTGAACCCGGCAACTGGGGGGATCGGCTCACAGCCCGCTGGTTTGAGCGTCTGTTGGCCGAATAGGCCTTGGTTCGGGGACTCAAGCGTCGGATTAGGCCTCGGCGGGTTGATCATTCGCCGCGGTTTCGCGGAACGGCATGCGTTTCACGATCCAGGGTTCAATCGGCGTGCCGCCGATCACGTGCTCCCGCAGGATCTGCTCAATCCGCTCTGGGGAAACGCTGCCGTAGACGATTCCCTCTGGCCAAATCAGCAACACCGGCCCTTCTGTGCAGATGCGCAGGCAGTCGGCCTTGGTGCGCAACACGATCCCCTGCGGCCGCGCCGGATCTTCTAAGCCCCACTCGCGCACCAGGCGCTTGAGGGTGTCCCAGCTGGCCTGGCCCATGGCCGGATCGGGGCAGCAGAGCGCCTTGGCCGGCGTGGCGCAGAGCAGCAGGTGGTGTGAGATCACGGAGGCTCCGCTTGCGCGCGATCAGGCCGGCAGCGCAGCCGGCGTTCTCGTGTTGAGCCGGGCTGCAGCTTCACGCACCGCCTCACGGCTCCAGGCGTCCACAGCCAGCACGTCGTCCAGAGAGGGGTTGGCCGTGAGGTCGGCCTTGTGGCGATCACACACCACGTCGATCAAGCGCGGGATGTCGAGGAAGTGGATCTGTTCGTCGAGGAAGAGGGCCACGGCCTGTTCGTTGGCGGCGTTCATCACCGCTGGCATCGTGCCGCCGGCGCGGCCGGCCGCGTAGGCCAGCTCCATGCAGGGGTATTTGGCCGGGTCGGGTTTGCGGAAGGTGAGGGAGCCCACTTCGGTGAGATCCAGCCGGCGCCAGGGGGTTTCCAGGCGCTCAGGCCAGCTCATGCAGTAGAGGATCGGCAGCTTCATATCGGGCCAGCCCAGCTGAGCCAGCACCGACGAATCGGCCAGCTCCACCATCGAGTGGATGATCGATTGGGGGTGGATCACGATCTCGATGTGGTCGTAATCCAGGCCGAACAGGTAGTGGGCCTCGATCACCTCCAGGCCCTTGTTCATCAATGAGGCCGAATCCACCGTGATCTTGCGGCCCATGCTCCAGTTGGGGTGACTGGTGGCATCGGCCACGGTGGCCTTGTGCAGATCAGCGGCGTCCCAGTCGCGGAAGGCCCCACCGCTGGCGGTGAGCTGGATGCGGCGCAGACCGGGGGTGGGCACGCCGGTGCTCAGGCGGGCGGTGTCGGCCCAGGGGGTGCCCTGCAGGCACTGGAAGATGGCGGAGTGCTCGGAATCGGCCGGCAGCAGCCGCGAGCCCGATGTCGCCAGCTCGGGCAACACCACCGGTCCGGCGGCGATCAGGGTTTCCTTGTTGGCCAGGGCCAGATCCTTGCCGGCACGGATCGCCGCGAGGGTGGGCAGCAGGCCGGCGCAGCCCACGATGCCGGTGACCACCAGATCTGCCGTGGGCCAGGCGGCAGCGGTGCAGATCCCATCGGGGCCGCCCACCAGTTCGGGCAGCTTGGCGGGGCGAGCTGCGGGCTCCAGAGCTTCGAGGCGGGTGCGCAGCTCAGCCACGCGCTCCGCATG
>JBDKGF010000198.1:0-5726 GCA_039798305.1 Cyanobacteriota bacterium | reverse complement strand
GCCACCCCGGCGATCTTCAGAAAGGCCGGCGACACCAGGGTGAGCAGGGGCACCGCCAGGCCCGTGGCCCCGCACCAGCGCTGACGGTGCAACACCCCCATGGTCAGCGGGTCACCACCTGTACCCAGTCCACCGCATCCACCGGGGCACTGAGCTGCACCGCCGCATCCGGGGCCGGCGCCAAGGCTTCGTTCACGCTCTGCACCACGCCCACGAGGAGGTTGGGGGGAACCAGGGTGCTGGCAGGGGAGGTGGTGATCACATCACCGGGGCGGACACCGGTGTCGTTTTCGAGGAACTGCAGCCGCGGCCGGGCCGTGCCCTGACCCACCAGCAAGCCGTGACGCTGCACTCGGGCCACCCAGACGCCGAGGCGGCTGCCGCTGTCGGTGAGCAGCTGCACGCGAGCTGTGCTGGGGGTGACACTGCTCACCCGACCGATCAGACCGCCGGGAGCGAGCACCGGATCCCCGGCACGCAAGCCATCCACGCTGCCTTTACCCAGCTCCAACTGTTGCCACCAGCCGCCGGGCTCTCTCGCGATCACCGGCGCCGACACGCGGCCGCCACCGCTGCGATCGAGCGCGAGCAGGCCGCGCAGGCGCTCGTTGTCGCGCTGCAACTGCTGCAGGCTGGCCTGATCCTGCAGATGCTGAGCCGAGCGCAACCACTCCGACTGCGCCGAACCGGGCCAGAAGGGACGGCTGAGCAGGGCATAGGCATCCAGGAAGCCTGCCCCCTTGCTCAAGCGCACGCCCACCAGCGCGAGCAACAGCAACCACCAGGGCCAGGCTTCAGCGACCTTGCGCAGCAGCGGGACGCGCAGGATGCGTCCGGGCATGGGGATCAGGCGGAGACGCGGCTGAAGTCGGGCGTATCGAGCACGCGCTCAAGCCGCTTGTAGTCCTCCAGAACCATGCCGCAGCCGTTGACCACACACAGCAGGGGGTCTTCGGCCACATGCACGAGGATGCCGGTCTCGTGGCTGATCAGATCGCTGATACCGCGCACGAGAGCGCCGCCACCGGCCAGCATGATGCCGCGATCGACGATGTCGGCGGCCAGCTCGGGCGGGGTGCGCTCGAGGGTGCGCTTCACCGCCTCCACGATCACGTTGAGGGGCTCGGCCATGGCCTCGCGCACATCGCCGGCGCGCACATTGATGGTGCGGGGCAGGCCGGACAGCAGGTGCAGACCCCGCACGTCCATCGAGGTTTCGTCGTGCACGTCGTCGGGGAAGGCGGAGCCGATGCGGATCTTGATCTCCTCGGCAGTGCGCTCACCCACCACCAAGTTGTGCACCTTCTTCAGGTACACGCTGATGGCGTCGCTCAGCTCATCGCCGGCCACACGCACCGATTCGCTCAGCACGGTGCCACCCAGCGACAGCACAGCCACCTCCGTGGTGCCGCCACCGATATCCACGATCATGGTGCCGACGGGCTCGGTCACAGGCAGACCGGCACCGATGGCGGCCGCCACGGGCTCATCAATCAGGTGCACGGTGCGGGCACCGGCCAGACCCGCCTCACGCACCGCGCGGCGCTCCACACCGGTCACACCGCTGGGAATGCCGATCACCAGACGGGGCGCCACGATGCCGCGGCCCTCATTGCCCTTCTGGATGAAGGTCTTGATCATCTGCTCGGCGGCGTCGAAATCGGCGATCACGCCGTCACGCAGGGGACGCACCGCGCGGATGTTGCCGGGGGTGCGGCCGAGCATCAGCTTGGCTTCATCGCCCACGGCCAGAGGCACACCCCGTTCAAGATCGATGGCCACAACTGAGGGCTCCTGCAGAACAATGCCCTTTCCTGACATGTACATCAGGGTGTTGGCCGTTCCCAGATCGATGCCGATGTCGCGGGAGAGCTGGAAACGTTTGAAGAACACTGAGGGGCCGCCTAGCGGGGCGAATCATAGGTGGAGTGGCCCTGTGGAACATCCGGGCCAAAGGGTGGAACTCTCCCTATGAAGCAGCTCCTCCATGGACTGCATCATTGACCCAACGCAGCAACAGGAGAACGCCATGGGCGTCAACTCGATCACCCTCGTCGGCCGGGCCGGCCGCGACCCCGAGGTTCGCTACTTCGAATCCGGAAGCATGGTGGCCAACCTCACCATGGCCGTGAACCGCCGCTCCAGCAACGACGAACCCGACTGGTTCAACCTGGAGATCTGGGGCAAGCAGGCCCAGGTGGCCGCCGACTATGTGCGCAAAGGCTCACTGCTCGGCATCATCGGCAGCTTCAAACTCGATCGCTGGACCGACCGCGCCACCGGCGAAGAGCGCAGCAAACCCGTGATCCGCGTCGACCGGCTCGAGCTCCTTGGCTCCAAGCGGGACGCCGAAGCTGCAGGTGGTTACGGCGGTGGTGGTGGCGGTTTCGGTGGCGAACCCACCGACGAGGAAGTGCCCTTCTGACTCCTTCGCCCGGAGATGGCGATCGGGCTGCTCGCCTGCGGAATATCAGCCCGATCGCCATCTCCGGGCGAATCGGGCAGGAGTGGGATTAGTTGCTTGAGTTGCGCTTCTTCCAGGTGCGCAGGCCGAGCCAGATGACGCCCGCGGCGACGGCCAGCACCAGCAGCACCTTGATGGCTTTGGCCACCGGTTCGATCCAGAGCTCGACGTTGGCGTAGCCCTGGCCTAGGGCCATGCCGGCGAGGGTGAGGAGCAGGGTCCAGATCAGGCTGCCGGCGGTGGTCCAGATCAGGAAGGGGGTAAGCGGCATCAGTTCGATGCCGGCGGGGACTGAGATCAGGGTGCGGATGCCGGGGACGAGGCGGCCCCAGAAGACCAGGGCATTGCCGTAGCGGTTGAACCAGGTGCGGCTGCGGTGGAACTCCTGGGGGCTGATGCCGATCCAGCGGCCATGGCGCTCCAGCCACTGTTCAATGCGCTCTTCGTTGATCAGGCGGCCGATGCCATACCAGGGCAGGGCGCCGAGCACCGTGCCGATCAGGCCGGCCAGCACCACCGGAATCAGGGCCAGCTGACCCTGGTGCACATAAAAACCCCCCAGAGGCATGATCAGCTCTGAGGGGATGGGCGGAAACAGGTTTTCCAGGAACATCGCCGCAAAGATGGCGCCGTAGCCCATCCAGGGATTGGCTTCCACCGCTGCACCGATCAGCTGCGGCAGTTGCTGCACCAACTCAGCGAGTCCCATCCGGCCTGTGCGTGTGTGGGCTGATTGTGCGGCATCCCGGCCCGAAGAACCGGAATGCCGCAGCCAGAACGCGAGGCCGTTTGATCAGTAGCGGTAGTGCTCGAGCTTGTAGGGGCCTTCCACCGGCACGTTGATGTAGGCGGCCTGCTCGGGGCTGAGCTCGGTGAGCTTGGCGCCGATCTTCTCGAGGTGCAGGCGAGCCACCATTTCATCGAGGTGCTTGGGCAGCACATACACCTGCTTCTCGTACTGCTCGCCCTTGGTGAACAGCTCGATCTGCGCGAGCACCTGGTTGGTGAAGGAGTTGCTCATCACGAAGCTGGGGTGGCCGGTGGCGCAGCCCAGGTTCACCAGACGACCCTCGGCCAGCAGCAGGATCTTGTTACCGCTGGGCAGCGTGATGTGATCCACCTGGGGCTTGATGTTGTCCCAGGGGTACTGCTTCAGCGACGCCACATCGATCTCGTTGTCGAAGTGGCCGATGTTGCACACGATCGCCTGATCCTTCATCTGGATCAGGTGCTCGTGGCGGATCACCTGGAAGTTGCCGGTGGCGGTCACGAAGATGTCCACATCGCGCACCACGTCGTCGAGACGCACGACGCGGTAGCCCTCCATCGCCGCTTGCAGGGCGCAGATCGGATCGATCTCAGCGATCATCACGGTGGCGCCGAGGCCGCGCAGCGACTGGGCCGAACCCTTGCCCACATCGCCGTAGCCGAGCACCAGGGCCACCTTGCCGGCCACCATCACGTCGGTGGCGCGCTTGATGCTGTCCACCAGCGATTCGCGGCAGCCGTAGAGGTTGTCGAACTTGCTCTTGGTCACCGAGTCGTTGACGTTGATCGCCGGGAAGGGCAGCTCACCGCTCTTCTGCAGCTGATACAGACGCGCCACACCCGTGGTGGTTTCTTCCGTCACGCCCTGGATCTGGGCCTTGATGCGCGAGTAGAAGCCGGGCTGGGCAGCCAGCTTCTGGCGGATGCTGTTGAAGAGGGCGGTCTCCTCCTCGTTGGAGGGGTTATCGAGCACCGAGGGATCGCTCTCGGCCTTGGTGCCCAGCATCACCAGACCGGTGGCATCGCCACCGTCGTCGAGGATCATGTTGGGCGTACCGCCATCGCCCCACTCGAGGATGCGGTGGGTGAAGGCCCAGTACTCATCCAGGGTTTCGCCCTTGTAGGCGAACACGGGAATGCCGGCGGCAGCGATGGCGGCGGCGGCGTGGTCCTGGGTGGAGAAGATGTTGCAGCTGGCCCAGCGCACCTCGGCGCCGAGGGCCACCAGGGTTTCGATCAGAACAGCGGTCTGAATCGTCATGTGCAGGGAACCCGCGATGCGGGCGCCCTTGAGGGGCTGCTCAGCGCCGTACTTCGCACGCAGAGCCATCAGGCCCGGCATCTCGGTTTCGGCGATCGCCATTTCCTTGCGGCCGAAGTCGGCCTGGCCGAGATCAGCGATCACATAGGTGCTGGTGCGCTGCAGCACGGGCGCCGTGGGGGTAGCCACCATGGGGATGTTTCGATTGGGTTGACCCGACCATCCAGACGTCACAGCCGCACAACGCATCGCGTTCATGCACGGCCGCTGGAGTGATCGATTTGGAATATCTGCAGAGACGCCGAGGCTTCGGGCTCGCTTAGAGGCAATCTACCGGGATGGAATCGCGCAGCGTGTTGTTGGCGGATGCCGCCGCCACCGCGGCCCTGGGCCGTGAGCTGGCGCTGCAGTGGCTGCAGCAGTGCAGCGGCGGCGCAGAGCCGCCGATCCTGTTGCTGCAGGGTGATCTCGGGGCGGGCAAAACCTGCCTGGTGCAGGGCATCGCATCCGGGCTGGGCATCGATGAGGCGATCACTAGCCCCACCTTTGCGCTGGCGCAGCACTACGGGGGACAGGTGGCTGGCCGCAGCACCGCGCTGGTGCACCTCGATCTCTACCGGCTCGAGCAGGCCAGCGCGGCCGATGAACTATTCGCCCAGGAGGAAGAGGAAGCCCTGGAATTGGGCGCCCTGATGGCGGTGGAGTGGAGTGAGCGGCTCAGCTTCGTGCCGGAGGGCGCCTGGCTGGTGCAGCTCGAACTGGTGCAACCCGATCAGCCCGAGGCGGGGAGGCGCGCCACGCTTCAGGTTTGAACCCAGCGCTAGCGGTCCTCAGCCAGAAACCGCTCCACCTGCGGCTGGCTCGGCTGGGAATCGATCGCCCCCGCACCGCCGCACACCAGCGCACCGCAAGCACTGGCGAAGCGCAGCGCTTCCGTGCAGCCGCCATCGAGTTGCTCCGGGTGAAGGCAGAGCTGATGCAAGAGCCCCGCCAGGAAGGCATCCCCCGCTCCGGTGCTGTCCACCACAGGCACCGTGTAAGCAGGCATCACCCCACTGCTGGAGCAGGCGGCGTTGCTCAAGTTGGCGGCGGAAGAGGCGCAGTGGTTGTTCGGCTCGCGGGATCCGGTGGTGATCCGCGCCGGCCTACCCCAGCATCCGGCCGTGGTGGTAACCGATGGAGGCGCTCAGCTGGCCTGGTGTTTCGGCTCCAGCAGTGGGGTGATGCCTACTT
>JBDKGF010000197.1:0-10257 GCA_039798305.1 Cyanobacteriota bacterium | reverse complement strand
CCGGTTCGTCACACCGCAGCAGCGCCACAGCGGTGCAGCGGCTGGAATTTGTGTGGAGCGGACCAAGGTCTATGAGCGGGCCCGTGAACGCCATCCGCGTCGCTGGTCACGAACCATTCGTTGCTGGAGCCAACCGGCTGTTGTCTGGATCAATCAACCCACCGATGACACAACTGCAGAAGATGGTTTACTCTTCCAACAGGCGGCCTGAATAGGCGCCCACCGGCGACATCTTTCCTGAAAGTCACCGCGCCGCCGGCTGATGTGATCCGGGTGTTGAGCCCATCCTGTGAACCGCGAGCTCGATCAACACTGTCTGGAGCTGGCCCTGGCTGATCTGCTGGCGCTGTCTCCCCAGCAACGTCACCGTGCCCTGGCCCAGTTCCGGGCCATCGATTCAGGCCTCGCCGACAAGTTGCAGCTGGAGCTGCTGCTGCATCTCCCCTGAGGGGGTCGCCAGACGCTTATTGCGAGGCCGGAGCGGAAGCGTCCTGGCAATCCCGATCCAGCAGCACCGCTGCCTGTCCCTTGCCATCGCGCGCGGCGGGCTGGGGGTCAAAGGCGTCGTCGCTCACATCGAAGCTGCGTGTGGTGCAGTGCAGGGTGAGGCGTCGCTGGGTGTAAGCGCCATCGGCACGGCCCTTGCCCTGCTGGGCGGCCATTCCGATGCACTGCTGCTGGTTCCCCCACACGCAGCTGGCGGCCCCGAGCAAACCACCGATCAGGTTGGTGGCAATCTGCTGGCTGCGATCAATCTCAAAGCGGCGCACCTCGTAGCGGCGCTGGCCCAGCAGGCGATCTTCGGCAGTGAGCTTGAGCGGGCGACTGAAGGTCTCAGCGGTGTCGATGCGCCACTCCCCCAGCTGCTGCCCGGCCTGCAGCTGGCTGGTGAGCCCGCGGGTGAGGGCCTGAAAGCGCTCCTTGGGGTAGCCGTGGTGCTGAGCCGCCAGGCGTTCGTAATCACCCAGCTCGAACATCAGGTTCGCCGTCTGGGTGAAGTCGTCAACACCGAGGGCACCGTTGTTGAGCATCCAGCCGAGAAACACTCCCGTGCGCCAATCGGCCGCCAGTTCCTCCTGTTTCACCGTCAGTCCCATACCCCCCTTGAAGGGTCCACGGCCCTGCTCACGGTTCACGTGGTGGCCCCACTCGTGGGCCAGTACAGCCAGATCGAGCAGCAGCAGTTCCCGATCGGATTTGCCGCGGGCACTGCGCATGCTGCTGCGCAGGTTGAGCGCCATCGCCAGCTCCTGACTGGCCGGGCAGTAGTAGGCCATGGGATGTGCCACCCGTTGCACACCACAACCCTCGGCGCGATCTCCCGCCAGCAGCAACTTCGGCTGCTGTCTGCTTCCCCAGAAGCGGTGCAACAGGGCATGGGCCTCGCGTAGGTAGCGCTCCCGCAGCCCCTGCGCCTCACCGTTCAGACGCAGCTGCTCGAGCTGACGGGCTTCTGCAGCGGTGGGCAGGTTCAGCCCCGGTGGTGGCCCCTGGCCTGGAGCCCAGGGCTGTGCCCTCAGGCTGGCCTCACTGCTGATCGCTGCCAGCAGCAGTGCGCTCAGAGCACGGCTGAATCGGGGCATGCCTGAGTGGATCCCTGCTGATCGTTTTACCGCCTGCGTCCCCCCGATGGCTCGGGCTCACGCTGCACCACCCAGGCCGCCAGCAAGCCCCCCGCGAAACCGCTGGCATGGCCGATCCAGCTCACCCCTGCCGGTGAGAACAGGGGAATCAGGCTCGGCAGCACACCGCCGTAACTGACCAGACACAGCACCGAGAGCAGCAGCGACAGGGGCCGTTTCTCCAGCCAGCCGATCAGCAGCAGGTAGCCCAGTAGCCCGTACACAACGCCGGAGAGGCCATGGCTCGCCGTGGGCCAGAACAGCCAGACCGGAATCGCGGTGGCGTAGACCCCCAGCCACACGGCTACATAGTCGCGCCGGCTTTTGGCCAGCACCAACCAGGAGAGCGGCAGGAACATCAGGCTGTTGGCCAGGAGATGGCCAAACCCGCTGTGGCTGAAGGGGGCCGTAAGTACGCCCAACAGCGGCCCCCGCGGCGTCATCGGCAGATTCCAACGGCCGCCGAAGAGGAGCTGATCGATCAGTTCCTGCGCCCAGGGGATCACCAGCAGCAGGGGCGGGATGATCAGATTGGTTCCGAGCCGGGCCAGGCTTCGGTCCAGCCGCTGTCCGAGCCGTTCAGCCATCCGTGCTCCCCGTCAGGCTCAGGCGGCACTCCAGCACAGCCAGTGCCTCATCCGGCAGGCCCAGGAAACGATCGAGCCAGGCCTCCCCTGTGGGTTCGATCACAGCGCTTCCCACCAGCACCCCGGTGGTTGATCCCTGCAGGCGTCGTCCCTGGCGATGGTGTCGCCGGCTGCTGATGGTTTCGGTGGTGAGCTGCGTGTCCACCAACAGATCAGGAGCGCTGTAGCGCAGGCCTGGGCCCAACCCGGCCCGGAAGCGGAAGTGCGCGCAGAACTGCAGCTGCAGCTCGCCGCTGTTGGGCTCCAACCTGCCGTTCAGGCGGATCGGGTGGATCTCCACCGACAGGCCAGGGGGCAGCGGCAGCCCCAGAAAGCGAGTGGTGCGCCCGTTCAGGGCTGGAATGGCCGTGTCTTCCGCCGGAAAGTGCAGGTTGATCTCCCCGGCAACACCGGTCTGCGCTTCACCAACGGCGCTGCCACCACGGGCGTTGTACAGAAAACGGGGGTAGCGGCCGATCACCAGCTCACAGCCCACCAGGGTTGTGAGCTGACACTCAGCCATGGCGCAGCCCCTGCAGGGATCCCCGGTTGTGGAGAGCGGTCAGCTCGTTGTAGCCGCCGATCCATTGGCCATCGATCTGGATCTGTGGAAGCGGGCCAGCGGCCGCCACCACGTCGTAGGGAATCCCCAGCCCCTGCAGCAGCCGTTCGGTGCGCCGCGACCAGGCGCAGCCCTCGGCCAGGGCCACGCGGACGCGCGCCTCAGGCATCGATGCCGCCGGTTCCGGGGCGGGAGCTGTCTGATCCAGTAGCCCCACGAGCAGATCGGCGCCTTTCAGCACGAGGCTGCCGTGTTCAAGGTGACCGCCCCACACCTGACAGCCGGGGTCGGAAAAACTCAAGTGCAGATGCACGCCCTCCGGCGAGAGCGTGCCCTGGAGGGTGATGATCTCCAGCTCGCCCTGGAGCACGGTGGGTTCATCGAGCCCGGGACAGGCAAACGCCGCCTGGCTGAGGTTGCCCACCACGCTGAGCACAAAACCCTGGGCGCCTTCGAGCGCAGCCCGAGGTTCGAGGCTGGCGCGCAGAGCCGCGCCGGCGTCGAGGTGGATGGGCAGAGCCCGCAGGGCTGAGCAGGCGCTGAGCAGCTCCGAGGGTACCCACTGGGCCAGGCGCTGTTCGTGCCGCACCAGTTGATAACGGTTGAAATCGCTGGGTTGTCGGTGGTAGCGACCCCTCAGCTCGTGCAGCTCCTGGCGCATGGCGTGGAGCACGGGGTTGTTCTCGTTCAACGCAGCCTGTCAGACCTTGAGAAAATCTTAAGACGGGCGAGGCGGCTTTGTCTCGTGCTTCTTCCAATTGGGCCGCACGCTTCTGATCTCTTCACACGGCGCCGAGCCGCGATCAGTCCTTCTGGACCTCCATCTGGGTGGGGAAGGGAATCTCCACCTGATGGCGGGCGAAGCTGGCCAGCAGGTCCTGGTTCATGCGGTTGATCCCATCCTTGAAGTGGGCGTGGTTGCCGTGGCTGCTGCGGAAGTCAAAGACGAAGTCGTAGCTGAACTCCGAGATCGCCATCAGGCGGCAGGAACGCAGCGTGAAGGCGGGGTCCGACTCCACAACTTCTCGGATCCAGTCTGGAATCTGGCGGAGTTGCTCGGCTGTTGTGTCATACGACACGCCGATCACGACCCTTGATTTCAAGACTTGATCTTCAATCTTCTGCATGCGTAACAGCAGTGCTTCCCGCAGGGCGAGATAGGCCTGCCAGCCGTGCAGTTCAACGGTGGCAAAGCACACAAGCTCCAAGCTCTCGTCCGCGCCCCGTTCCACGCTCACCAGGCTGTTCATCAGCTCCGGCCGCTGCTTCACTTCCGCACGCACGTAATACAGCAGGTCTTCCACCTGTTCCGGTGAGAGCGGTTGGGTGAGCGCGTAGCGCATCTCGATGCCCTGGCTGGGTGGATGCTCCGATCGCTGGGAGCGCTGCGAGAAATTCACAATCGTGGCGTCGTCGGCCACGGCGTTGGGAATCGTGATTCTGCTGTCGAGGGTCTGCAGTTCCAGGGAGCGCAGACCGATCTTCGTCACGAAGCCAAGGTTGTCTCCCACGCGGCAGAATTCGCCAACTCGCAGTGGGCGGTCGGTCTGAATCGCGAGGCCTGCGAACAGATTGCCCAGCAGTTTTGAGGCACCCAGACCGATGGCCAGGCCGGGCACAGCGGAAAAGGCCAGCACCGTTTCTGCCGGTAATCCCAGAAAGCGCAGAAGCTGGTAGATCAGCCCCACCATCGAGACGGCGCCGAGCGTGCGGCAGATCGGCATCACGAAATTGCTGATCCGTTGCAGTCGCAGCGTGGAGGTGCTGCCTCTGAGGTGCATCAGCCATTCGGCGCTGGAGCGTCCGAGCGCCTCAAAAAACAGATAGGCCAGCACGCTGGCGGAGACGAAGTAGATGATGTAGAAGCCGAATGTTGTCACCACCAGGGGTGTGCCAGTGATGTTGAGGTAGGTGTCAACGATGATCTTGCTGATTCGTGTCATCGGCAGAATCGGCGCCATCAAAAGCACCCGCCACCAGGCGATGTTGTCGGCCTCAAGCTCTGGTGGCTCGTCGCCGTTGCTGCTGCCTGCATCGCGGTAGGTTCGGATCAGCCGCCCACCAAGCCAGGCGATGATCAACAGAAGCAGAGCGATTGTCAGCAGTGAGAACAGGAGCTGAAACAGGGTTTGTCCCCAGATCTGAACTTCAATCGGCTGTCGTAGCTGGCTGGGCAGTCGTAAGTACCACTTGGGGGGAACCAGGCGTCCTGGTGTCAGTGAGTAGTAATTGTAGAGATCTGGTGTTGTGAAGGGTGTTGATTGTATGGGAAGGTTGTTGATCTCCTTGTGCATCCGGTTCACCTGCTTCACCGTGGCTGGCGAGAACAGGTAGTTTCCGCTCTGTGCATCGTTGCTGTCGTCCAGGCTCAAGACAATGGCTGTGCCAGGCAAGCGCCACTCAGTGAAGTCCTTCTCCATCGACGAATTGAGCTTGAGGATTGCGTCGCGGTCGGGAATGTTGAACGTCTTGCGGCTGTTCCCGAAGACATAATCCAGGATTTCCTTCAGTTGAATTGCCGCTTCCTCGGAGCGATCGCTGCGCACGCTCTCGGCGAATTCAGAGGCATTCAGGGCTTCAACGGCCAGATGGAAGCGCGTGTTGAGGCTGTCAATGCGTTGCCGGGCTGCCTGGCTCCAGGTGAACCCTGGATCCGTTCTCGCGCTGGCACTGATGCTGCGCATCTGATGGCCCACCTCGGCCATCACCACATAGAAATTGAGCAGGGTGGAGCGCGGGTTGTCGCCGACCACCTCGCCGAGAGGGGCTCCTTCCCACGTTTCCACCGTTTCGAGCAGGGCGGGATAGAAGGGTTGGCTGCTCAGAGCCACGCTCTCTGTGATCGGCGTGCGTGGCAGGTCTCGGGCCTGACTGAGCCCCGGCACCATCCAGGCCAGGCTGATCAGAAGTCCGGTGACGGCCGCCAGGGCGCGCCGGATCCAGAACCGTGGCATCAGCATGGTGGTTGTTGGTTCAATCATCGCCGTCATTACCGATGAGTCGTCTCCGCGACGGGATGCGCCGCTCCGTGCTAGCTGGGGCCTCGGTGCTGCGAGAAGCGAGTGCCGGTGTGCTCGACGCCGTTGCTGAGCTGGCTGCTCCCCAGGTCCGTTCGGCCAGCCTTGAGCGTGAGCTCGATCTGGCGCGTCAGCAAGGGCGCTGGCTCAGCGATGACGAGCGCGCCGATCTCCTGGTCAGTGAGCAACGTCGTGCCCAGCGGCGCCGCACCTTGCTGCTGCTGGCGGCCCTGTCGCTGTTGATTCCGCTGTTCTGGCCCTTGCTGCCGCTTTGGTTGGGCTTGATCTGGTGGCCGGTCACCACCCGTCGCCTGCTGCTGGGGTTGGTGGGGGGCATTGGGGCGTTGCTGGCCCTGTTGGTGGTTCTGGTGCTGTGGCTGTTGCTGCGATGACCCGTGCCGCCTTCCTCGACTGGTGCCATCCCGATCTGCTGGAGGAGCGCCTGTTGCATGCCTGCGCCCTCTGGCAGTTCAGGTGTGCGTTGGCTGCGCCTACCGGCGCGATCTCCCCCCCTCAGCGCTGGCCCCTCAGCGAACTGGAGTGGCGCGGCTGTGTTCTGGCTGTTGCATCGGCGCGGGCCGGTGGGGAGCGCCCAGCGGTGTTCCGGATCGGAGCCCGTTCGTTGCGGGCTCAGCTGTTCTGTCTGCTGGATCCGGCTGAGGTGTCTGCTCGATCGGAAGCCGTTGATCCGCTCGATCCACGGCAGTGGCGCTTCTGGTTGGTGCCGTTCCACCAGCTTCACCCTGAGCGCCAGAGCATTGGCGCCTCTGCTCTTGTGCGCGCTCATGGCGAGGGGCTGATCCACGAGGATCTGGCCGCTGCCCTTGAAGTCCTGTTGCCCGGCTGATGACATCCACTGATCCCTGCCCGGGCTTCCGCATCAGCCGCGATGACGGTGCCAGCGACCAGATCGCCGGTCGCTGCTTTGCCACCTACGAGGAGGCCTACGCCGTGCTGGAGCGCTACTACGCCGACCTTTGCTGCTCCGATGATCGCGAGTATTACCGGATCGAGCCGCTCAACCCCGCCTAACCTGCCGGCTCCCTGGGTCTGGTGATGCGCAATCTGATCCGTTCAGTCACGGCCTTGGCCTGTTTGGCGCTCTGCAGCGCGCCGGCACAGGCCCTGGAGGAGGTGGGGGTGGAACAGCCGCTGGTGGAGAACAAGCTCACCGTGAAGTTGAGCGAGCTGAAGAATCCAGAGGCCCTTCTGCAGGGCAGCAGTGATCTGGCTGAACTGGATCGGGCCAGCGATGGCCAGCTGGGCCGCAAGCTGCTCAAGTTGCTCAATCAACCGGTGCCGGTGAGTTTTCGCCAGTTGGCGGAGAGCTCCGTCGGCTCACCGCTGCTGGAGCAAGCCCTGCTGCTGGTGTCGTCCTTCGGAACGGTGGAGGGGCGTAGCCCTGATCTCAGCGGCGCGACGCTGAAACAGGCCCTGGATAAGGCCACGGCGGAATCAGCGGATGGACACCCCACGCTGCTTCAGTTGATGGAAGCCATCCCCGGAGAGCGGGTGCAGCTCAACCTGGTGCAAGCCCAGGTTGTGCTGTCTCGCATGCTCCGCCAGCGCAGCCGTGCCGACCAGTTGATGGCTGCAGCGGTGCCTGCACCGGCGGCGATGGTGCCGGCTGCCCGTTCCAGCGTTGCTGTGAGCCGCCCATCCCTCGGGGTTCCGCACCGCGCTGAACCAGTGGAGCTGGTGGTGATGAAACCCAGTAGCGGTGCCCAACGCGGTCTGGTTGTGATCTCCCATGGTCTCTGGGATAGCCCCACCAACTTCGAGGGCTGGGGCCAGCGGTTGGCTGAGCAGGGTTACGCGGTGGTGCTGCCTCGCCATCCAGGCAGCGATCAGCATCAACAGCACGAGGTGCTCTCCGGTCAGGCGCCACCACCGTCACCGGAGGAACTGGCGCTGCGGGCTCGCGATGTGACGGCCATCAACGATGCCGTGGCTCAGGGCCGTCTGCCCGACTTGGCCGGGGTGAGTGCTGATCGGGTTGTGGTGATCGGTCATTCCTGGGGAGCCACCACCGCCCTGCAACTGGCGGGTGTGAAGCCCGTGGATGATGCTCTGCGGGCCCGCTGCGACAACCTCAGCGATCCCGATCGCAATCTCAGCTGGACGTTGCAGTGCAGTTGGATCTCCGGGGTGGGTCAGGCCGCTGTGGACGATCCCCGCGTGATTGCCGTTGCGGCGGTGAGTCCTCCGGTGTCGTTGCTGTTTCCCAAGGGGGCAGCCCAGCAGATCACAGGGCGCGTCCTGCTGGTGAGCGGCACCCGGGACTGGGTGGTTCCCCCGGATCCGGAGGCGGTGGGGCCGTTCAGCAGGGCGAATCCACTCGGCAACCAACTGGTGTTGGTGCAGGGGGGGGATCACTTCAACCTGCGTCCCGGTCAAGCCCCGGACGGTGGACCGTTGGCACCGTTGGTGGTGGCGTGGACCGAGCGTGCCTTTGCGGCTGGCCCCAAGGTGAAACCCGCTCCCGGGGCCGCTCCTCTGTTGCCGCCGGGATCCTGGGGGAGCAATGGCAAACCCATGGCCGATGTCACCCAGCCGGTGCAGGGCCGTTAGCTCCTCGGTAGGTATCCATGCCCATGGCTAGAGCTCCGAGGGCTCGCTTTGCTGGCAGCGAAGCCTCCTCACACAGCCCGAATGGGCTGTTTTTTATGGCCGCCACTGACGGAGGCTGTGTGCTTCGTCACGCTGAAGCCAGCTGCCCAACGGGCACAGGGGGCGTTGTGTTCCATTGGAGCTGCGTTGCAGTGCGCTTGCAGCTGCATCCGCCCATGTCTGCCCCAGCTCCCACGCCCTGCTGGCTGCATCGCGGTTGCCGCATTCAGCTGATCGGCTATCCCCGCTGCGACGGCGCCTACCTGATCCAGCACTGCAGCGGTGTCGTGCTGGGTCGTGCGGCCAGCCTCACAGCCGCCCGCCTGTTGATTGATGAGCAGATTCCGCTGTTGCGGCAACGCCTCGCGGCCGCAGCCTGATCCTCAAGACTGGTGTCAAGCTGGTCCGGATCCGAGCCGACCCGTGTGACGACCTCCGTGCTCCTGTGCGGTTACTACGGCGAGCACAACCTCGGGGATGACGCGCTGCTGGAGGCTCTGCTCACGCAGCTTCCCGCGGCGGTCACACCGCTGGTGACCGCATTTGACCAGGAGCAGATTAGTCGGCGGCACGGCGTTGCCAGTGTGAATCGTCGCAGTCTTCGCGCTGTTCTGGATGCCTTGAGCCGTTGCCGTGCCCTGGTGCTGGGTGGCGGCAGCCTGCTGCAGGACTCCACCAGTTTTCGCAGTCTTCTGTATTACGCCGCGCTGATCACAGCCGCGCGCCTGCAGGGCAAGCCGGTGTTGCTCTGGGCCCAGGGGCTTGGTCCACTCCGGCGCCGGCGTAGCCGCGCCCTCGTGCGCCTGTTGTTACCACTGGCCTCGGGCATCACCTGGCGGGATTCCGCCTCAGCGCATTTGGCGCGGCAGCTGGGTGTGGCTTCCCCCCATGGCACCGATGCGGTCTGGAGCCTGCCGCGTCAGCATTGGTTGGGAATGGGCGGTCCCATCGTGGTGTGCTGGCGCCCGACGCCACACCTGCAGGGCCAGGCCTGGCGGCCTTACCTCCAAGCCCTCGAGGAGCTGGCGGAGCGGATCCAGCGTGAGGTGATCTGGCTGCCGTTCCACCGCGATCAGGATCAGCAGCTGCTCGATCAGCTGCAGCAGCAGGGTCTGGTGGGTGCCGCCCTGGCACGGCGCAGCCGTGTCGTGCAGGCCACCACACCCGACGAGGCGATGGCCCTGTTTCGCAGTGCATCACTGGTGCTGGCCATGCGCCTGCATGCCCTGATCCTGGCCGCCCTGGCCGGTAGCCCAGTGAGCGCCTTGAGCTATGACCCGAAGGTCCAGGCCTGTGCCACGGAGCTCGGCTGCAGCTGCATCGACCTGGCGGATGCAGCTGCTGATCCCGCCGGCTTGCTGAGCAGCTGGCTGGAAGCTTTTGAGCATCCCCCGGCGCTGGCCTCCCTGGAAGCCATGGCTCAGGCCACGGCCCTGCATCGTGATCTGCTCACCACGCTTGAGGCCTGAGCGATGAAAGCGATCGGCTACAGCAGTGAGCGCAACAGCGCTGATGTCGACTGTCTGCTCGACATCACCCTCCCCGATCCCTCTCCGCAGGAGCACGATCTGTTGGTGGCGGTGGAGGCCGTGAGCGTCAATCCGGTGGATACCAAGGTGCGTCGCCGTGAGCAGCCACAGGCTGGCGCCTGGCGGGTGCTGGGCTGGGATGCCGTTGGCACGGTGGTGTCCTGCGGCTCGGCGGTTCAGGGCTTTTCGCCTGGAGATCGGGTTTGGTATGCCGGGGCGCTGCAGCGTCCTGGCTGCAACAGCAGCCTGCACTGCGTCGATCACCGATTGGCCGCGCACGCTCCTCAGAGC
>JBDKGF010000196.1:0-19269 GCA_039798305.1 Cyanobacteriota bacterium | reverse complement strand
GGCCTTGGCGATCACCGGTGTGGCCGGCCCCGCCACGGCGATGTGCACCAAGCCCACGGGCTTCTCGGGGCTGCCGCCTCCGGGGCCGGCCGGTTGCAGCAGTGAGGGTGTGCGCTTCGGCGCCAGCCGCGGTCGCAGCTGGATTCAGACCCTGGCCGCCGGCGAAGCGCTCAACCGACTGCGTCTGGCGTTGTTGGAGTGATTCCGGCAAGCGTCGCCTTAGGCTCGACCGTTCCGCTGCTAGCGCCGCCGTGAGCTCCGGCACCCTCTACGACAAGGTCTGGGATCTGCATCAGGTGGCCCAGCTGCCCGGGGGTGCGACCCAGCTGTTCATCGGCCTGCACCTGATCCACGAGGTCACCAGCCCGCAGGCCTTCGCTGGTCTCAAGGATCTGGGCCTGAGCGTGCGTCATCCCGAGCGCACCGTGGCCACGGTGGATCACATCGTGCCCACCACCAGCCAGGCGCGGCCCTTCGCCGATCCGCTGGCCGAGGAGATGCTGGCCACGCTCGAGGCCAACTGCGCCGAGCACGGCATCACCCTGCATGGCATCGGCAGCGGCCGCCAGGGAATCGTGCATGTGATCGCTCCCGAGCTGGGCCTCACCCAGCCGGGCATGACCGTCGCATGCGGCGATTCCCACACCTCCACCCATGGCGCTTTCGGTGCGATCGCCTTCGGCATCGGCACCAGTCAGGTGCGCGATGTGCTCGCCAGCCAGAGCCTGGCGATGGGCAAGCTCAAGGTGCGCCGCATCTGGGTGGACGGCCGGCTGCAGAGCGGCGTGTACGCCAAAGATCTGGTGCTGCATGTGATCCGCAGCCTCGGCGTGAAGGGTGGTGTGGGCTATGCCTACGAATTCGCCGGCCCGGCCATCGCTGCGCTCTCGATGGAAGAGCGCATGACCCTCTGCAACATGGCGATCGAGGGCGGCGCCCGCTGCGGCTACGTGAACCCCGATCAGATCACGTTCGATTACCTGAAGGGTCGGCCGTTCGCTCCCAGTGGTGCCGCCTGGGATCAGGCCGTGGCCTGGTGGAGCTCCCTGGCCAGCGGCGCCGATGCGGTGTTCGACGATGAGGTGCGCTTCGATGCCGCCGCCATCGCTCCCACCGTGACCTGGGGCATCACGCCAGGCCAAGGCATCGGTGTCGATGAAACCGTGCCCACCCTGGAGCAGACCGAGCCGGATGAGCGGCCCCTGGCAGAGGAGGCTTACCGCTACATGGACCTCCAGCCCGGTGCGCCGATCGCCGGCACGCCGGTGGATGTGTGTTTCATCGGCAGCTGCACCAATGGCCGTCTCAGCGATCTGCAGGCGGCGGCGGCTGTGGCGAAAGGCCGCAAGGTGGCGCCTGGCATCAAGGCGTTTGTGGTGCCCGGCAGCGAGCAGGTGGCTGCAGCCGCCGAAGCCGAGGGCCTCGACAAGGTGTTTGTGGAGGCTGGCTTTGAGTGGCGTGAGCCCGGCTGCTCGATGTGTCTGGCCATGAACCCTGATCGGCTCGAGGGCCGGCAGATCAGCGCCAGCTCCAGCAACCGCAACTTCAAGGGTCGCCAGGGTTCCGCCAGCGGCCGCACCCTGCTGATGAGCCCGGCCATGGTGGCCGCGGCTGCGATTGCCGGTCGGGTGAGCGATGTGCGCGAGCTGCTCAACGCCTGATCGATCGTCTTTCCCCGTCAACCGTCGAACGCAGCCGGCCCATCCCATGACCACCTCCACACCCTGTCCCTCTGGCTCGATCCGCAGCGTCAGCGGCACCACCGTGGTGGTGCGCGGTGATGACATCGACACCGATCGGATTATTCCGGCGCGCTTTCTCAAGTGCGTCACCTTCGATGCGCTGGGCCCCGCAGCCTTCGCCGATGACCGCGCTGAGCTGGCCGCCAGCCCGGCCGGCCCCCACCCGTTTGATCGGCCCGAGCATCAGGGCGCCTCGATCCTGCTGGTGAACCGCAACTTCGGCTGCGGCTCCAGTCGCGAGCACGCGCCGCAGGCGCTGATGCGCTGGGGCATTCGCGCAGTGGTGGGCGAGAGCTTTGCCGAAATCTTCTACGGCAACTGCTTGGCGCTGGGTATCCCTTGCCTGGTGGCTGATCACGACACCATGCTGGCGATCCAGGCCGCGGCGGACGCCGATCCGACCGCCAGCGTTCAGGTCGATGTGGAGGAGGCGCTGCTCACCTGTGGCGCCCAGAGCTGGCAGCTCGACCTGGCGGCCGGCCCGCGCCAGATGCTGACCACCGGTCAGTGGGATGCCACCGGGCAGCTGCTCGCCAATGGCGACGCTCTGCAGGCCACAGTCGCGCGCTTGCCCTACCTGAACGGTTTCTGCGCCGCCTGAGTCCGCTGGCGTCACACGCTGTGGCGGCCACTCGCGCAAGTGTCTATCAAGGAGAGAGGGCGGGCCTGGGCCGATGTGTTTCCTCTCTTCTGTTCAGCCGGTTGTGGCGGCTGTGCTCCTGCTGGCCCCGGCGGCGGTTTCTGCCGCTCAGCCCCTGCCTGTCGACCCCTATCGCAGCCCGGCCGCGCAGGCTTCTCCGCCCTGGTCGCAGTGCCGCAGGTGTGATCTGCGCGGTGCCGATCTGAGCGGCTTGCTGCTCAATGGCCTGGATCTGCGGGAGGCCGACCTGCGCGGTGCCGATCTGCGTGGCAGCAATCTGGAGGGGGCAGACCTCAGTGGCGCGGATCTGCGCGGCGCGCTGCTGCAGCAGAGCTGGCTGAGCAACGCCGATCTCAGCGATGTGGATCTGCGCCAGGCCAATCTGCGCGATGCCGTGTTGATTCAGGCCCTCACGCCCGGCGCCCAGTTGGAGGGTGCTGTGCTGATCGGTGCCGACTTCACGGGCAGCCATCTGATGATCGGCGGTGAGGACAAGGGCCCCGATCCGCTTCCCCCGCTGCGCCCCTAGAAGCCCCGTCGCTGGATGGCCTGATCCTGGGCCAGGCCAGGCGGGGTGTAAGGCACGAAGGGCACACCGGTGCCGCGGAAGTTGAAGTCGTTGAGCTTCACCCGCACGCCACCGATGCCTTCATACGGGCTGTAGTAGACGGCCAGTTCATAGGCGCGCCGCTGCCAGCGCAGCTCCACGTAGGAATCCACCACATCGCCGAAGAACTGGGAGTTGGGGTCGGTGTTCAGGCCGATGCCGCCGCTCAACATCAGTGGACCCACCAGCTGCTGGGTGAGGCCCAGACCGATGGTGCTGAGATCCACAATGCGATCGAAGCTGAAGGGGCTGACACCCTGGCGCAGGGTGCCACCACCGGTCACGGTGAACTGGGTGTAGTCGAAGAAATTCTTCTGCAGATGCCCCAGCGTGAGGGTGGGACCGCCGCTGATGCTGAAGGCCTGCTGACTGGTGCCATCGCCGTAGTAGGCGAGGTTGAGGTTGAGGTTGGTGTTGAGGGCCAGGCCGGGCACGATCGGTGTCGGGCTGAAGCGTGTGGCCAGCTCTGTGCCGGGATTCAGGGCTTTGCCGGTCCAGAGCGGCAGGCGGCTCGTGATCGAGCCGTACACATTGGCCCGCCACAACTCCGCCAGGTTCACCGTGTTGAAGTCCGTGCCCTGGAAATTGCCGAAGCCGGCGCGCCAGAACATGCGGTTGGTGATCCTGCCCAGGTTGGGTAGATCGCGGGTCTGCTCCAGCGATGCGCCCAGGGCTGAATAGACGTCCTGCTCCCCGAGAGAGCCGTTCCACACGCGATAGCGGTAGGCCGCGAAACCACGGGCCGTGGTGCGGCCGATCAGCGGCAGCTGGAACGAGCGGCTGATGTTGCCCCAGCTGCGGGTGCCGTTGGCGAAGTTGCTGGGATCAAAGGTGGAGAAATCACCCACCACATCGATGTTCAGTCCGAGCACGCGTGTGTCGAAGCGAGCCAGTAGGCCGAAGAGATCGCCGATGCGGGTGGGTTGGCTCTTGGGGGAGCTGCCGATCGGTTTGCCCGGCAACACATAGCTGCTCGTGGTGCCATCAAGGGCACGACGCACCATGAACTGCGGCTGCAGATTGAGCGTGCCGCTCTTGCCCACCTCCAGGGGCTTGAGGTTGTAGCCGAGGTAGAAGCCATCGCGATCTTCTGAATCCACCGCCATCACCCAGCGGTTTTCCACCTCGCGATCCTTCTCGAAGCGCTGATTGCGCTGCAGCGGAATCGGCAGGCGATCTTCCAGGATCAATTGATTGCTCTTGGCCTGAATCACCAGATCGCCGTTGGGCTCCTGATGGGCCACGACACCGCTGGCATCCACCCAGGACTGGGCCGGTGTGTAGGGGTCGTTGGTGAAGGCGGCTCGATCCGCCTGCCAGCCCTTGGGCGTCACCGTGAGTCGGTTCGCCTGCATCCGCCAGCGGCTGATGGTGCCGCTCACGAACTTGCGGTTTTCTTTGCTGGTGAGCGGCTGCAGTTGCCAGGGCCGTACATCGCCGTAGGTCGTCTCTCGGCCTGAGATGCTCTTGTCTTCGCTGGTGTTGCCGGCCTGGCGCTGCACCTTGAGGCTCTGCTGGAACTGCAGGTTGCTCACCCGCTGATCCACCGCAGCGGCAATGGCCTGGCGCCGTAACGCCTCCTGCTGGCCCAGGCTCAGCGTGCTGCCCGCCGTGCTGGAGGGGGTGACAGCAGCCGGTGGTGCGCCTGTGGCCTGCTGTGCGGAGCCGAGCGCCACCTGATTGAGCTGTTCGCTCAGCGGTCTGGGTTGGGGCTGATCGCCACCGGGGCAGCCATCCGGAGGGCTCATGGCCATTCGGAAGTTCGGCGGTGGGCTGCTGCCGAAGCGGTAGCGCATACCCACCAGATAGGCGTTGCTGCCTTCGCTCACACCGCTGTAGGTGCCGTAGGCGCCGGATCGGTGGTGGATGCGGCCCACCAGCGACCACTCCGGCCGGATCAGCGCCTCCACTTCAAAGCCGAGGTAGTTGAGGAAGGTGGTGTAGTTCTCGCGGAATGTCTTCTCGTAATTGCTGGCGTTGGTGTTGAGGCTGACGCCTTCAAAGAACGCCAGGCTCAGCCACGGCTGCAACCAGGCCCGCACCCCGAAGCTCCAGGTGAACTCGCCGAAGGTCTGGGCCGGTGTGTTGGCGTAGGGAACGTCCTGGTTGAATTTGCCGCCCCGCTGTTCGTAGGCGTGATGGACCAGAGCGTTGGAATCGAATTCCAGGGCCAGGGGGCCGGCGCGCAGCAGCCGTTTGTTCAGCCCAACGCCCCAGAGGTATTCCGGCCGCATCCGGCCACTGAACAGAAAGGTGTCGCCGAAGTTGGCATCGACCATCTGACCGCCCCACACCGTGGCTGCCCAGGGGTGGGGGCGCCAGTCGGGCACTGGCGGCAGCGGCGGCGGGCAGGCCATGGTCTGCGCCGCGGGGGAGAGGGCCACCGGAGGCATCTGCCACGCATCCGCTGCCATGGCTTCTGGCGCGCCGGCTGGCAGATCGGGTGCCATGGCAGCGCTGCTGAGCGGAGCTGCATGCAGGCCCTCGCTCAACCGGGCATCGGCATCCGGAAGCGGCTCGAGGCCGAAGCGCACATCGGTCTCGAACGGCGGCGTCGCCGCTGACCAGTAGCTCAGTGGCAGGAGTGGGGCCGCCGGAGTCGCGCTCGGATTGAGGTCCAGGTCAGCGCTGTCGAGATCGAGAACGCCATAGACCTCATCGATCTCACCGCTGTTTTCGATCAGGCTGTAGCGGAGCTTGCTCGCCTGCAGGTAATGGTTGCCGCGCTGAAAGCGAACCCGGCCACTGGCGTAGATCGTGCGGGTGGCGCTTTCGTATTCGATCCGGTCCGCCAGCAGGCGTCCGCCGGCCAGGATCACCTTGGCGTTGCCCACGGCCACAAACCGATTGGCCAGCAGGTCGAACCCCTGGCTGTCGGCGCTGAGCTCGATGTCGAGGGGAGGGCTCTGCGCCGGGGCGGCCTCGATCAAGCCAGGAGCATCTGCTGCACCTGGCACTGCTGGAGCAGCGATGGATGGGGATGGCTCAGCGGCAACAGCGTTGCCACCCATCACGATCGATGCCGATCCCAGCACCGCAATCAGACGGCGGACGCGTTGCGGGACAGGCACCGAGAGGAATTAAGAGGGCGTGATCCTGACACGCCTGCGGCTGGAGCGCCGGACAGGCTCCAGAGCTGGGATCACTCCTCCAGGTCTTTGCGGCTGGGGGTACGGCTGGGATCGCTGGCCAGGAAGCCGAACACGAAGATCCCGATGAAGAAGAAGACGACGGAGTAAACCGAGATCTTGAGGGCGAGCATTGGTTCTGTCCGGCGGTGACAGGGAGTGACGGGCGCCAGGTGGGCCCCTGAGTGACCCTGCGGCAGCGGCATCATCCTATGGGTCGTGATCGCGTTGACCGATGCCGGAGGGCCCAGACAGCGCCGTTCGCTCCTGGATTGAAACGTTTCAGGCACATTCCAGGCTGGATCTAAGGCCGCTCTGGCGCCGTGCAACGCCAGCCGGCGAGGGCGATGTCGCGCTGCTGGATCCCTGGGGAGCCCGTTGTCGCCCCGACTGGCATGCCCGCGGATTGGTGATCTGGCCCCGTGGTGGGCGGTGGCTGGAGCTCGAGCTGGAGCTGGTGTGTCCACCGGCCTGGCAGCAGCGCCAGCAGGGGGATCGCCTGGCGCGTCTGGTGCTGCGTTGGTGGGCTGATGCGGTGGAGCTGCGCGTGGATGGCGTGCGGGTGCATCAGGGCGATCTGTTCGATACCGCCTGCCGCTGGCCCCTGCCGGCGGCCTGGTGGAGCGGCCGGCCCCTGCGGCTGGAGTTGTGCCTGCGTTCACCCCTTCACGACGACGGCGCCCTGATCACCAGCGCGGTGGAGCAGGAGCCCATCGATGCGGCGGACCCCACGGGTGTGCTGGCGCCGCCGCGCCTGGCGCTGGCTGCGCAGCGCCTGCCGGCCGAGGCGCAGCCGGCACTGCTGGAGCAGCTCCGGACCCTCGACCCTGCCGATCCCACTGCCGCTGCCGCGCTCGAGCCCTGGCTCCAGGAGCAGGTGCTGCTGCACCCGCCCGCTCCGGTGCAGGTGCTGGGCCACGCCCACCTCGATCTGGCCTGGCTCTGGCCCGTGGCTGACACCTGGCAGGCGGCGGTGCGCACCTTCGAATCGGCGTTGGCCCTGATGGAGCGTTTCCCGCAGCTCCATTTCGCCCATTCCACCCCGGCGCTCTACGCCTGGATCGAGCAGCACCGGCCGGCGTTGTTCGCCCGGCTGCGGACGGCGATGCAGGACGGTCGCTTTGAGCCGATCAATGGCCCTTGGGTGGAGAGCGATTGCGTGCTGATCGGCACCGCCTCGCTGCTGCAGCAATTCGCTCTGGGCCAGGCCTACAGCCGCACGCACTTTCCCGAGTGGAACCACAACCTCTGCTGGCTGCCCGACAGCTTCGGCTTCAGCGTGGGGTTGCCGGCGGTGGCCCGCAGTACCGGGGTGGAGTGGTTCTGCACCCACAAGCTCGCCTGGAACAGCGGCCAGCCCTTCCCCCACCGGCTGTTCCGTTGGCGCAGCCGCTGCGGCAGCGAGCTGCTGGCTCTCGCCACCGCGCCGATCGGCACCGATGGTGATCCCCTGGCGATCGACACCTACAGCCGCGCCTGGCAGGCCGCCACGGGGGTGGAGCAGGCCCTGTGGCTGCCCGGTGTTGGTGATCACGGCGGTGGCCCCACCGCCGAGATGCTCGAGCAGCTGCAGCTCTGGCAGCAGCAACCGCTGGCCTCCCCCCAGACACACGGCAGCCTGCGCCGGTACCTGGCGGGGTTGGCGCCGCTGGCGCCGCAGCTGCCGGTGTGGCGCGATGAGCTCTATCTGGAGTTGCACCGCGGCTGTGCCACCAGCCGGCCGGATCAGAAGCGCCACAACCGCACCCTGGAGCGACTGCTGCGCGAGGCGGACCTGGCCCAGGCCCTGCAGCACCTGTTCGCTGCGGAGGGCGCGCCTGTGGAATCTGCTGACTGGCGGCCCCTGCTGTTTCAGCAGTTTCACGACATCCTTCCGGGCACTTCGATCCCCGAGGTGTTTGAGCAGGCCGAACCCCAGTGGCGGGCCGCCCGCCGCCAGGCCCGTCGCTGCCGCGATCAGGCGCTGCAGGCTCTGCTGCCCCACCACGACGGTTGGTGGTTGGTCCAGTTGCAGCAGCAGGCTGGCGGGCCCTGCACCCTGCGCCTGCCGGCGGGGGCCTGGCGTCTGAGCGGTGCGGAGGCTGCACTGCCGCAGCAGCCGGCTCCAGGTGGCGGCACCTGGGTGCAGTTCACCCGGCCGGCCGGTGTGGCGGCGGTGTCCCTGGAGCGCGGGCCGAGCGCTGCGGCCCCGGCGCTGAAGCCGCAGGACCTGCAGCATCCCGTCGTTCTGCAGGCCGGCGAGCAGGCCTGGCAGCTCAGCAACGGGCTCGTGCGGGCCCGGTTCGGCCCTGCCGGCCTGGAGCAGCTCTGGGGGGTGGATGGTGTGCCGCAGCTGGGCGGGCCGCTGGCCTGGTGCCGCTGGAGGGATCACGGCGAGTTCTGGGATGCCTGGGATCTCGCTGCGGATTACCGCCAGCACCCGTTGCCGCTGCAGTGGCAGAGCGGTCCCGAGCTGGCGGAACAGGGGTCGCTCTGCACCCGGCTGGTCTGGCGCGGCCGTTGCGGCCGCAGCCGCCTGCGGCTCGATGTGCAGCTGCGCGCGGCGTCACCTTGGTTGGAGCTGGTTCTGCAGGTGGATTGGCGTCAGCGCCATGAGCTGCTCCGCATGGAGCTGTCGCTGGCCCAACCCGCCTGCCGTTATGCCGCCGATACGCCGGGCGGTGTGATCGAGCGCCCCGCCGCCGCCGCCAATGGCCGCGAGCAGGCCCGCTGGGAAGTGCCTGCCATCAGCTGGTTCGCCTCGCAGGCGGAGGCTGGTGGTGGCCTGGCCGTGCTGCTGGATGGTCCCCAGGGGGGTTCGGCGGAGCGTGAGCGCCTGGGGGTCTCGCTGCTGCGGGCGCCCACCTGGCCTGATCCTTCCGCCGATCAGGGCCTGCATCGACTGCGGCTGGCCCTGTCGCCCTGCTCCCAGGGCTGGCGCCAGCAGGCGGTGCCCCAGCAGGCCCAGCGCTTTCGGGAGCCTCTCTGGCTGCGGCCGGCTGTGGGTGGAGCTGCAGCAGTGGGCTGGCCGGCCCTGGATCTGGGCTCGCAGGCGCTGCAGATCGTGCAGCTCCAACCGCTGGAGCAGCCCAATATGGCGCGGCTGACGCTGCAGAACCTCAGTCCTCAGCGCCAGCGGCTGCGCTGGCCCGAGGGCTGGAGTGCCTGCCGTGAGCTGACGGCTGGGTCAGGTTCTTCATGCGCGCCTCCCGGAGCCGCCGACCTGCTGCTGCCCTGGCAGCTCGGCAGTTGGCTGGTGCGCTGCAGCGACTGACCCGGTTGATTCCGTTGTCGGTGTTCTCTCAGTCGTCGTGATCGTCGAAGGGATCGCTCAGCCCCTTCGACGGCGGGCCGAAGGCGGTGTAGATGCCAAAGCCGGTGAGGCCCAGCAGCACAGCCAGCACGGCCAGCGCCACCGACATGGCTGGGGACGACGTTTCCATCACAACTCTCGACAGGCACAGCCGCGGCAGCCGCCGCGGCCCTTACAGTAACGAGACTGACCCTTGCCAGAGAGCACAGCCCGTCATGGCTCAACGCACCCGCCTGGGAGATCTGCTGCGTCCCCTCAACTCCGAGTACGGCAAGGTTGTTCCCGGTTGGGGCACCACCCCCGTGATGGGTGTGTTCATGGCCCTCTTCCTGGTGTTTCTGCTGGTGATCCTGCAGCTGTACAACAAGTCGCTGCTGCTCGACGGCATCACCGTCAACTGGAACGGCGTCGGCTGATCGGATGAACGTCTTCGGAGTCGGACTGCCGGAGCTGGCGGTCATCGCGGCCATCGGTCTTCTGGTATTCGGCCCGAAGCGTCTGCCCGAGCTCGGCAAAACCCTCGGACGCACCCTGAAGGGCTTTCAGAGTGCGTCCAGTGAATTTGAGAAGGAATTCCGCAGGGCGGTCGACACGGTGGAGGCTGAAGTCACCGCTACCAGCGCGCTTCCCGCAGAGCAAGCTCAAGCTGGTGCCGCTGAGGTTGCGGCCAAGTCTCAGCCCTCGAATACCGGCTCCCCTGAGCAGGCCTCAGAGGCCTGAGCTGAGCAGCTGAGCGCAGATGGCTGGCCCTGATGGCATTGCCCCCCTGCAGCTGCTGGTGGGCCTTGGTAACCCTGGCGACAAATACGCCGGTACACGCCACAACGTGGGCTTCATGGCGCTGGAGCGCCTGGCAGCTCAGGCTGGTGGCAGTTTCAAGCAACAGAGCAAGCTGCATGGCCTGCTGGCTGAGGTGGGTGTGGGGGCCATGCGTCTGCGCCTGCTGATGCCTCAGACCTTCATGAACGACAGCGGCCGCTCGATCCGCGCTGCTCTGGATTGGTTTGATCTCGAACCAGCTCAGATGCTGGTGTTGGTGGATGACATGGATCTGCCACTGGGCCGCTTGCGCTTGCGCACCAGTGGTGGTGCCGGCGGTCATAACGGCCTACGCAGCACCATTGCCCATCTGGGCGGGCAGGAGTTTCCGCGCTTGCGCATCGGCATCGGTGCGCCGGCTCTCAATCCCGTTGAGCGCAAGCAGCGCACGGTGGGCCATGTGCTGGGCCGGTTTGCCCCCGCTGAGCAGCCTGTGCTCGATGAGGTGCTGGAGGAAGTGCTCCAGGGTGTGGAGCTGATTCAGCGGCTCGGTTTTGAGCGTGCTGGTAACCGATTGAACGGGTTTGTGGCGCCGGCTGCGGCCAAGCTGGCGGAAGCCCCGCTTGGCTGAGGAGCGCCGCCGTGAGTCGTCTACCCACCACCACGGCCCAGCTCCGGGTGCTGTACCAGAGCTTCAGCCACCGCTTGCTTGAGGGGGAGGTGAGCGCTGGAGGCTTTCACTGGACCTTCAGCTGGTTCTTCGATCGCGGTGAGCTGCTGGTGGAGCCCTCCCTCGGCCGAGCCTTGATTCAGGATGCGCTGCTGCGGTTTCTGCTCAAGGCCGATTACCAGCTTGAGCCCGGCGGGGATTACGCCTTCACGGTGCGGGCCAAGTTCTAGAGCTCAGGCTCAGCGGCCGAGCAGGCGCAGAGTGCCCGGGCGGTGCAGCAGTGTTCTGAGGTGGCGTTCCAACAGGAGTTGTGCCACCACATCGTCCACATCGCGCGGTGGGATGCGCAAACCGCGGGGTAGCCAGCGCCGCCAGCCGCGCGCGGGTTCCAGCTGCCAATAGCGCTCCCGCGCGGCGAGGGTGGTGCCCGCTTCCGGGATCAGCAGTACGGGCAGTTGATGGCTGCTGAGCCACTGGCGCCAGGGCCGGCTGCCGGTGCCATCGCCCAGCAAGACCGTGCTGTAACCAGGGTTGCGGGTCCACTCCACCAGCAGCTCCTGGCAGCGCTGCGGCGGCAGGACCCCCGCCGCCAGCACCTCACGGCGGCTGCTGTCCGCCAGCACGATGCCGCATTTGCTGCGTCCGGGGTCGATCGCCGCGAGCTGGCTCAACGCGTCACCGCCCGCAGTTCCACGGCTACAGGATCCACCAGATCGCTGTTGCGCAGCGACACAGCCTGCAGTTGCACCACCTGGCCCGCCGGCCGATTGGTGAGGGCGCTGCTGAGCTGATTCACCCTGGCGGCATCGAACTGCAGGCCGCTGGCCAGGCTGCCCGCCCGTTGCACGGTGTTGTAAGCCGAGGCCAGCAGTACGTTCAGGCGGCTGCGCACCTGCTCCGGACTGCGCTCATCGCCCTCCAGCACGGTGGTGGCCAGTTGCTCGCCGGCCTGCACCACCTGTCTGTTGCGGCGTACATCGGGGAAGGCCACCACCTGCCGTTCGCCCTTGAGCACGTTGGCGGCCGAAATCAGGCTCACCACCCAATCACCGCGTTTGCTGAGGATGCCATCCAGCTTCGTGATATCGCTGCGGGGCACCAGCAGGATCTGGCGGTTCGGCGTCTGCCCGGGCAGCACCCGCTGATACACGTTGGCGTTGGTCTGGCGCAGCAGCGCCTCGATAACGATCTTGGCCTGGTCTGGTTTCTCGATGCGCACCTTGGCGATCTCCAGGGGCTGGCCGCTGCTGATCACCACATCGCCGCGGCGCAGGGCGATCAGGTTCGTTTCCAGCTGCTGCAGCTCCTTGGCGGAGGCGCTGATGCGGTTGTTCAGCCGCGTCAGTTCCTGGCGGTTGCGCTGGATGTCGGCATCCTTGGCGCCGATCTCGCGGCTGAGCTGATCGCGTTCCTGCTCCAGCAGCCGGCGTTGTTGCAGCAGCGGCGCCAGCTCGCGGCGCAGCGAGGCGGCCTGCGCTTCCACCATGCTCAGCTGGCTGCGGGCCTGCTGGCGGCCCCGTTCTGCTGTTGTCAGTTCGCGCTGGCTGCGATGCAGAGCGTCCCGCCCCTCACGCAGGCGCCGCTCGAGCTGGTCGAGTTCAAACAGGCCGGTGCGCAGCCGATCGCTCACCAGCAGCATCAGGCCGAGTGAGATGGCACTGATCAGGCTGCCCGTGAGCACCGTGATCACCACCGCCGTGCGGCGTGGCCGCATGCCCAGCAGGCTCAGGCGGGCTTTCCCCACCTTGGAACCAAGCCGGTCACCGAGGGTGGAGAGCACTCCACCCAGCACCAGCAGCGCCAGGATCAGCAGCCAGCCCGACACAACCTTGCGCGACGACGCTCAGTATCGGTGGCAAGCGTTCAGCTGAAACGCTTGGCCAGGGCGAGTGGATCAAACACCGTGATCTTCTTGCGATCGATCTGCACTAGGCCGGCATTGCGCAGGTCGCCCAGCAGTCGGGTGATCGTCACCCGTGTGGACCCGATCGCCTCGGCGATCGCCTGATGCGACAGGCGCAGATCGATCGTGATCCCCTCGCTGGTGGGCACACCGAAATCGCGGCAGAGCACCAGCAGGAAGCTCACCAGCCGTGACGACATGTCGCGGTGCGTGAGCGTTTCGATCATCGTTTCGGTCTGCAGGATCCGGGAGGAGAGGCCCTGCAGCATCAGCAGGCCCACGCTCGCATCGAGTTCGATCGCCTTGCGCACCGAGGCGGCCGGGGCTGTGACCATCTCCACCCGGGTGAAGGCCACCGCGTGATAGAAGCGATCGGAGCGCTGGCCGGTGAGCAGCGACAGCACCCCGAACAGGCTGTTCTCCCGCAGCAGGGCCACGGTGATCTCCTCGCCGGATTCGTAGACCCGGGACAGCCGCACGGCACCGCGGCGCAGCAGATACACCTTCTCGGCCGGATCGCCCGGGAAGAAGATCGTTTTGCCGCGCTCCACCGTTTCGGTGGTGCTGCCGCTGAGGCCGCGGATCACATCCAGCAGGGTGGCGTTGGATGCCGCAGGCGAACCTGCCGCCGGTGAAAGCCCTGCGGCGCCGGTGGTGGGGCTTGAGGTGTAGCGGCTGAAGCCTGGTTGGGCGCCGACCATAACGGCGGGGCAAGGTGAGGCGGACCCTACGGATCACCCCTGCGGGCTCTTGTAGTGATTGACACTATTTCGGGGCTTGCGCCAGCGCCTCCCGCTGACTGTGCCGAAGCTGCTGCAATCCCTCATCCGCCAGATCGAGCAGCGCATTCAGCTGTTGGCGCGAGAAGGGAGCGCCTTCTGCAGTGCCTTGCACCTCCAGCAGTTGCCCCTGGCTGTTCATCACCACGTTGAGATCCACCTCGGCGCGGCTGTCCTCGCTGTAGTCGAGGTCGAGCAGGGCAGCGCCATCCACCAGACCCACCGATACCCCTGCCACTTGCTCCAGCAGGGGTGAGCGGCTCAGAACGCCGCGGGCTTCCAGGCGCCGCAGCCCGAGGGCCATGGCCGCCCAGGCGCCGGTGATCGAGGCGGTGCGGGTGCCGGCATCAGCCTGAAGCACATCGCAGTCGATGTGCAGGCTGCGTTCGCCCAGGGCTTCAAGGTCGAGGCAGGCCCGCAGGCTGCGGGCGATCAGCCGCTGGATCTCCTGGGTGCGGCCTGAGAGTTTCATCAGTTCCCGCGGCTGCCGGCTGGGGGTGCTGGCGGGGAGCAGGCGGTAATCGGCGCTGAGCCAGCCCTTGCCTGAGCCCTGGCGCCATTTCGGCACGCCTTCCTCCAGGCAGACGCTGCAGATAACCGCGGTGCGCCCGGTGTGCACGGTGACGGAACTGAGAGCGAAGCCCATCGGATCCCAGCTGAAGCGCGTCGGGCGCAGGTCGCTCGCGCTCCGGCCGTCGCTGCGGGAGGGGGCTGCGGGCATGGGCGGGACCTGGTTCTGCATCATGCCGATGGTACGGGTGTTTGCACTAGGGGTAGTGGCTGCTGCTTGCTCACGGGTCTGACACCGCTACATTCAGGTTTGAGCACGGCGGCCAAGCGGAGATGACGGCGAGCATTGCAGCCCTTCCCGGCAGTGGCTCCAGCGGCCCTTTTCGCCCCGGTCATCGTGCGCCGGGAGGTCGGAGTCTCGGCTCGCCACCGTCCGCGGCCGGCCGCAGCCTGCGGCTGGTGGCCCAGCAGGAGGGGCTGCTCCAGGTGCACACGGCGCCCTTCCGCGGCAGCTTCAGCGGGGTGCTCAGCCAGGCCCTGCGCAGTGCAGGCCTGGGTAGCCGTGTGTTGATCAGCCAGTTCCTCAAGGGTGGTGTTGATCAGGGGCTGGAGCGCAGCGTCTGGCTGTGCGGCCGGCTTCAGTGGCTGCGCCCTGCTGTGGCCAGTTGCCTGGCGGAGCCTGCAGCCGCTGATCAGGCCGGTTTGGAGGCGTGCGCGGCGGTGCGCGAGGTCTGGACCTTCACCCGCGAGCAGATGCTGGCTGGCCAGTTGGATCAGCTGGTGCTCGATGAGCTCGGTCTGGCGGTGGAGCTGGGTTATCTCCAGGAAGCGGAAGTGCTGGCAGCGCTTGAGCAGCGGCCCTCCCATCTGGATGTGATCCTGACGGGACCCTCCATGCCCAGCGCCCTGCTGGCGATGGCGGATCAGGTCACCCAGCTGCGCCGAGGTTTGTGATGCTCAAGAACGACCGCTGGATCAACGAGCAGGCTGCCGCCGGCATGCTGGAGCCCTTCCAGCCCAAGCTGGTTCGCCACCTCGATCCCGAGAACGGTGCCCAGCCGGTGCTCAGCTTCGGCTGCTCTTCCTACGGCTACGACCTGCGCCTCTCGCCCCAGGAATTCCTGATCTTCAAGCATGTGCCGGGCACGGTGATGAATCCCAAGCAGTTCAATCCGGCGAACCTTGAGCCCGCGCCCCTGCACCGCGATGACGACGGCGACTATTTCATCCTTCCTGCCCACTCCTATGGCCTCGGTGTGGCACTGGAGAAGATGAAGGTGCCGGCCAACATCACCGTGATCTGCCTGGGTAAGAGCACCTACGCCCGCCTCGGGATCATCGTGAACACCACCCCGGCGGAAGCCAGCTGGGAAGGGCACCTCACCCTGGAGTTCAGTAACTCCTCGGGAGCCGATTGCCGCATCTACGCCAACGAAGGCATCTGCCAGCTCCTGTTTTTCGAAGGTGATCCCTGTGAAACCACCTACCAGGACCGCGCCGGTAAGTATCAGCACCAGCCCGAGCGAGTCACCCTCGCCAAGGTCTGAGAGCTAGGGCGCGAGCCGAGCCTTATGCATGCGGCTCTTCTCATACCAGGCGCCGATTTCCGGAGCCCAGGCCTGTAGATGCGGCCACATCAGATCGCAGAGCACCCGGATCTCCTCCTGGGCATCGAGCTTGGCGCGCAGGTCCATGAAGTGCAGGAAGGCGCGCAGCGAGAAGCTCACCACGAAGTGCTGCCGGTAGTCGAAGGGGAGGATGCCGCGGGCATGCTCCTCGGCGAAGCCGGCAGCGAGCATGTCGCGGTAGCGCTCGGCGGCCAGGCGGCATAGCTCCAGATCCTTCGCCCGCTGCTCGGCGGTGTAGGCGTATTTCTTGCCCTGGCGATCGCTGTAGTGGCCTTCTGGGCGCAGATAGAACACCTCCTCGAGTTCAAGCTCACCGTTGGCGGCGCGGCAGATGCGATCGCCCGTGTAGCGCATCGATTGCACATCGAAACTCACCCCCACGCGGTGGGTGCGGGCCTGCTGCATCACCGAGTGGGGGAACCAGCCCACGTTGAGCACAATCTGAGCGTGTTCGAGCGGTCCGTAATGGCCGCGCTCACCGGCCAGCAGACGCTTCACGCAGATCTCGCCGGCCTTGGTCTCGTCGGGCCATTCCGCACGGTCGGCGGCCACGAACCCTTCGCTGTAGTCCTGGTGCATCGCGGCGTAGATGCACTGCTGCGGGTTGGGGGTGGCGGCGATCAGCTCAACCCGGAAGCGGTTCATGGGGATGGTGCCGGCGACCGCCGGGTTGCGGTGGCTGCAGGGTAGGCGGGGTTGGTGGGATCAGCCGTGGCTGCGTGGACCTGCCATCGGCGTTGCCGCCAGCGTGGGTTGCAGCGTGCTCTGGCTGGCCAGGCCCGCCAGCTGAGGCAGAGGGGTTGCCGCGATCAGGGCTGTGGTGAGGGCTTCGAGTTCGGGTCTGCTGCGGGCACCAAGGGCGCGGCCGATCGCCTCGCCGGAGGCGTTGAACAGTTCCAGTTGTGGAATGCCGTTCACCTCATAACGGTCGATCTCCGGCTGCCAACGCGGGTTGTCGACATTGAGAAGCACCACGTCGAGTTGTCCGTGGTGTTGCTGTTCGATCGTTTCCATCGCCGGTGCCATGGCCTGACAGGCCTCACACCAGTCGGCGTAGAACTCCACCAGAGTGGGGCGCCCGTCCCCCAGGGCCACGGAGAGATCGAGGGATTGGCGCGCCAGCTTCTCCAGGGGTGCGGCCGGTTGCAGGCCACCCCGCAGGGCAAACAAGGCCAGCGCCAGCACGGCGCCGAGGGCCGCCAGCAGCATGCGGGCGCGGCGTCCCAGCAACGGTTGGGTCTGGGTGCTGGCCGGGGAGTCGGGCGTGGGTTCGCTCACGGGGGCAGCCTGATTGCGGAGCAACAATCTGCCAGATTTCCCGCTCTGCCAGTCTTCTCACCCGGATTAGCCTGTGTGCCGGCGGGCCAGCCAGCGTGAAGCGCCGCATCACCCTCCACTTCCCGCGCGAGACCGTGCACCAGCCGATTGCCTATCGGTTGGCTGTGGAATTCGACATCGCGGCGAAGATCCTGCGGGCCCAGATCGCCCCGAATCAGAGCGGCACCATGGTGGTGGAGCTCTCCGGCGACATCGATGATCTCGCCGCCGCGGAGCATTGGCTGGAAAGCCAGGGGCTCGGTCTCAACCGCGCCTCCGGTCAGATCCGGGTGGATGCGGAGCGCTGCGTGGATTGCGGTATCTGCACCAGCGTCTGCCCCAGCGGCGCTCTGAGCAGCAGCGCACCCTCTTGGCAGTTGCAGTTCGACGCGCAACGCTGCCTGGTGTGCGAACAATGCATTCCCACCTGTCCATTCGAGGCCATCGCCCTGGTGCTGGAGCCATCCCTGTGAGAGCTGTGTTTGGTCTGCTGCTGCTGCCGCTGCGGGCACCGATGTTGTTGGTGCTGCTGCTGGTGAGCGGCTACATGGGGCTGCATTGGGCTGAGGTGGCCCCCTTGCTGCTCAACCGGGCTGAAACCCCCCTGCAGCTCGAGCTGGCGGGGCCCCTGTTCTGGCCGCTGCAATGCCTGCAGGCCTTGGTGGTGGTGGTGTTCTGTGCCATGCCTGATGTGCTGCTGCGGGAGTTGTCGCAGCTGATGGCCGCCAGCAAGGCCCTCACCCTGGTGGTGACGCTGTTGATCGTGATCACGGGGGGGCTCTACCTGCTGCACCTGGCGGTGTTGGCCGAGGTGCTGGTGTTGGCGTCGTCGGTGCTGCTGGCCCGCCTGGATCTGAGCCGCCTGCGCCTGGCGCCCGCTCCGCTGATGGGAGCCCTCGGTCTCAGCGTCTGGGTGCTGGTGGGGATCAGCCTGGGGGCTCTGGTGCACGACCGCCTCGCCCCGCTGCTCGCCTAGTTCCGCCGGCAGATCTGAGCTGGATCGCCTTGCAGCAGCTGGTAGCTCCACTGGTTCCCCAGCACTTTCTTCACATAAAGACGGGTTTCGGGGTAGGGAATGGCCTCGCTCCAGAGTTCCGGCTCCTGCTTGGGATCAGGAAGGGATGGATTCAGCCAGCTCGCCACGGCGCCGGGCCCGGCGTTGTAACTGGCCACAGTGAGGAAGGGTTGGTTGGGCCAGAGCTGCTGCAGGCGCTGCAGATAGCGAGCACCCAAACGCGCGTTGAGGGCCGGGCTTTGCAACTCCTCGCTGCTCACCGTGCGGCCAGCCAGTTCGGCGGCGGTCTCGGGCATCAGTTGCAGCAGCCCCACGGCACCCACAGGCGAACTCACGCCTGGGCTGAAGCGTGATTCCTGCCGTGCCACGGCCCAGAGCAGCTCCTGATCCACACCCTCCTCGCGGGAGGCCTGGCCAAGTTCAGTCTGAAAGCGCCGCGGGTGCTGCTGCTGGGCCCGTTGCCACTGCTGGCGGCAGTCGGTTTGTGGCAGTCGCAGGTTGGCGAACTCCAGTTGGCCCAGGCCGGTCCAGTCGTCGCCGATGCCGGTGCGCAGGCGCCCTTCCAGTAGCAGTTGTGTCGGGCCCTGGGGAGCTCTGCCACCACGCTGATGTCGCCAGCTCTCCCAGGCCTCCAGGGCCTGCCCTGTGCGCCACAGCTCATCCAGTCGCGGGTTGCCGCTGCCCAGGGGTTGCCAGGTGAGTTCGGGTTGATGGCTGCCGGTTGCTGCCGGCGCGGCCGCCGGCAGCGGCTGCTCAAGCCGCACCATGGCGCGCCAGCTGTAGTAGCCCACGGGCTTGGTGCGCAGCAGCGTGCGCCAGAGCTCCTTGGCCCGGGAGCTCTGGCCTTGCTTCTGGGCGATGTAGCCCTGCCAGAACAGCTGCCGCGCCGCCAACACGGCCGGCAGCTTGGTGCTGGAGATGGCCCCCAGAATTTGATTGGCTTGCGCCCAGCGCTGCTCGAGCAGGGCCTTGCGAGCTAGTTGCCACTGCAGTTCCCAGCTGCTTGGTTCCCCTGGCCAGCGCTGCAACACCGGTTGCCAGGGGATGCGCTGCTCCAGCGCTAGCCGCGCCTGCACGGCTGGTCCGTTGCGCAGGCTGGCCGGCAGTTGCTCCAGTAGCGCGAGCGCCGGGGCGCCGGGCTCTTCTGCCAACAGGGCGGTTGCTTCTGTGCTAACCGGGCTGGTGGGGTGCTGGAGGGCGAGCTTCAGCAGCAGCTGTTGGCCTCGCTGCTGTTCGGCGCTGTTGCCCCGCAGCAGGCTGCGCCCCTCCGCCGTCCTGC
>JBDKGF010000195.1:0-5808 GCA_039798305.1 Cyanobacteriota bacterium | reverse complement strand
ATCAGGCTCAGACTCCAGGCCTGGGGCTCGAGCAGCGTGCCGGCCTTGATACGCATGCCCACACTGATGAAATAGAGGGGCAGGAACACCTCTGAGATCACCGTCAGCAACCCGCCCACCTGAGGTGGCTGCTCCGATAGGCGATTGAGCAGCACCCCGCCCCAGAGAGCGCCGAGCAGGGAGGTGAGACCACTCACTTCGCCTACCCAGGCACTGCCCACCAGCAGCATCAGCACCGCCAGGGGGCTGCTGGGCACAGCTCTTCCCTGGCGGCGCCACCAGCGGGCGATGCGGTCGCTGAGCAGGGCGGCCGCGATCCCCAGCAGGGGCCCGAGCCAGCCGCCGCTGCCGCCGCTGAGATTGCGGCCGCCCAGGGCCACCGCCAGGCTGAGCAGGGCGATGGCCGGCAGATCGTCCAGCACCGAAACCCCCACCAGCAGCCGGCCTGTGGGGGTTTGCAGCGCCTGGCGCTGGGCGAGCAGCCGTAGGGTCACACCCGTGCCGGTGGCGGCCACGCAGGCCAGGCAGAGCACGGCCGTGGCCGGCGCCATGCCCAGCCCCAGCACCAGGGGCCCGTAGCCCAGCAGCGGCCCGATCACGCTCAGCCCCAGCAGGCGCAGGATCGTGCCGCGCCGTGAACTCAGCAGATCGCCGCGCACCTCCAGCCCCACCTGGAAGAACAGGGCCAGCACCCCCAGTTCCGTGAGCCCGCTGAGGGGGGCGATCGCTTGGTAGGGCAGCAGGGTGTTGCCCAGCCCAAAGCCGATCACCAGCTCCACCACGATTGCCGGCACTGCCAGCCGCGACAGCTTGCCCGCCATCAAGCGGGCCATCCCCAGGCCGATCAGCAGGATCAGCAGTGTGGTGAGGAGAGAGGGGGATTGCACCGCTGCGGCCTCCGGCCGATCAGTTCGAAGCTTCGCCTTCGCCTTCGGTTTCAGCCTCCGCTTCCGGGGCCTGGGTGCTCGGCTTCATGTTGGCTCCCAGCTCGGTGCACACCCGGATCGGATCCACATCCGGGGCCAGCCCCAGCGCTTTGCGCAGCGCATCCATCTGGCTCACCGATTGCATGTCGAGCGAGGCGGCCGCTTGCTCACAGGCGATCTTCTTGAGGGCCTGGGTGTCGGGCGGGCGGCAACCGCTGAGGCTGGCGGCACCAAGGAGCAGCAGGCCCGTGGCCATCGCCAAACGACGATGGTTCATCGACCCGAGCGGCGGCAAAGCGTTGAACACGCACCAATGCGCTGAGATCCGTCAACGCTAGGGAGGCTGAAAAGAGCAACGGTTTTAGGTTTCAAATCTGCAACCGCCCTGCTGATGTCGCTCTGGCGTTTCGATCGGCTCAAGGCTCTGCTGGTGGGTGCGCCCCTCCCCACCAGCGCCCACGCCGAGGAGCGGTTCAGCAATGCCGAGGCCCTGGCGATCCTCAGTTCTGATGCCCTCTCTTCGGTGGCTTACGCCACCCAGGAGATCGTGCTGGTGCTGGGCATGGCCGGTGCCGCGGGGCTCGGCTTCACCCTGCCGATCACCGGGCTGATCGTGGCCCTGATGGTGATCGTGGCCTTCAGCTACCGGCAGACGATCAAGGCCTATCCCCAGGGCGGCGGCTCCTACCGCGTCACCCACGACAACCTGGGCGACCTCACGGGCCTGGTGGCGGGCGCAGCGCTCTCGATTGATTACGTGCTCACCGTGGCGGTGAGCACCGCCGCCGGCATTGCGGCGCTCACCTCGTATTTCCCTGCGTTGGATGCCTGGCGCGTGCCTCTCTGCCTGGTGGCGCTGCTGCTGCTGATGCTCGCCAATCTGCGCGGCGTGCGCTCCAGCGCCCAGCTGCTCAGCCTGCCCACCTATGTGTTCATGGTGGCGGTGTTCGCCCTCGTGATCGGCGGCCTGATCCGCCTGGCCCACGGCGATCTGGCGGTGTTACAGGAGCAACAGCAAAACCTGCTGATGGCCCGTGAGCACGATCTGCCCCTGGAGGAGCTGGGGGCGGCGCTGACCCCCGTGCTGCTGATGCGGGCCTTCAGTTCCGGCTGCGCGGCCCTCACCGGGATCGAGGCCATCAGCGATTCGGTGCTCGCCTTTCGCCCCACCGAGTGGCGCAATGCCCGTCGGGTGCTCACGGTGATGGTGCTGATGCTGGCGCTGATGTTCGGCGGCATCAGCGTGCTCGCTCAGCAGCTGGGCACCGTGTACATCGAGCACGGCCCAACGCTGCTCTATCAGCTGGGCTCAGCGGTGTTTGGCAATGGGCCGCTGCTGCTGATCCTGCAGCTGGCCACCCTGCTGATCCTGTTGCTGGCGGCCAACACCGCCTACGCCGATTTCCCGCGCCTGGCCAATTTCCTGGCCCTTGATGGCTATCTGCCGCGCCAGCTCACCTCCCTGGGGGATCGGCTGGTGTTCAGCAACGGCATCCTGGCGCTCACCGGCTTTTCAGGCCTGCTGCTGCTGGTGTTCAACGGCAGCGTCAGCCGGCTGATCCCGCTCTATGCCGTGGGAGTGTTTCTGAGTTTCACCCTCTCCCAGGCCGGGATGGTGGTGCACTGGTGGAAGGAGCGCGGCAGCGGCTGGTTCTCCAAGGCGTTGATGAATGGCCTGGGTGCTGTGGTCACGGCGGTGGTCACCGCGGTGTTGCTCTACAGCAAGTTCACCCACGGGGCCTGGCTGGTGGTGCTGGCGATCCCGCTGCTGGTGGGCTTGTTTCTGGCGATCAAGGCGCACTACCGCAGCGTGTCGCGCCGGTTGCGGCTGGCCACCGACAAGCGCCTCACCCTGCCGCCCGGGCCCGCCGATGGGGGCGCCCCTGTGGTGGTGCTGGTGGGCCAGCTGCATCGCGGCAGCTTCGAAGCCGTGCGCTACGCCCGCACCATCGCCAAGGAGTTGGTGGCGGTGCATGTGGATCTGGGGCTGAATCGGGCCGATGCCTTCCGCGAACAGTGGCAGCGGCAGTTGCCGGAGATACCCCTGGTGGTGCTCGAGTCGCCCTATCGCTCGTTGATCGATCCGGTGCTGGAGTTTGTGCGTGCCTTTGAGATTCAGCACCGCAAGGATCGCGATCGCTTCTGCACCGTGGTGCTGCCGGTGTTTGTGACCCGGCACCGCTGGGAAAACCTGTTGCACAACCAGAGCACGGTGGCCCTGCGCCGCGCCCTGCGGGCCCAGGGCACCCGGGTGGTCACAACCGTGGGCTTTTATCTCTGAACATGGGCCCAAGCTGAGCCGCACTCCCCTCCCTGATGCTGCCGTTTCACTGGCTCACGCAAACCCTGGCCTTCGGCCTGGGTATTTCGTTCAGTCCGCTCAACATCGCCCTGGTGGCGCTGTTGCTGCTGGGCACCCAACCGCTGCGCCGCTGCGGCACATTCCTCACCGGCTGGGTGCTGGCCAATGGCGGTGCCCTCAGCGCCGTGGTGCTGATCGGCGGGCGGCTGAGCTGGGCCATGCATCTGGGCAGCCGCGGGCAGATCCTGATTGATCTGATCGGTGCCGGTGCCCTGGTGGGTTTGGGCCTGTTTCAGCTCACGCCGGCTGTGGCCATCGGCGAGGAGAACTGGGCCATGCAGCTGATGACACGGCTGCCTGAGCTCGATGGGCTGCCCCTGGTGGGTCTTGGTGCCGGTTGCGCTCTGGTGAGCCCGGAAAACCTGGTGTTTTATGTGAAGGAAGGCGGGATGCTGCTCACCAACCACACCAGCCTGCGCGGTGATCTGGAGGTGGGGGCGGTGTTTGTGGCGGTGACGGCCTCACTGCTGCTGCTGCCGCCGCTGCTCTGGATCGTGAATGGTGAGGGCCTGCGCCTTTCGCTCGAGCGGGTGAACGATTGGCTGGTGCACCGGGCCGAATGGCTGGTGGGCGTGTTTGCGCTCGTGCTGGGCCTCTACCTCGGTTGGCAGGGTATCGAGGGCTTGTATCAGCTCACCGTGGTCGCCTCCGCCTGAGCGCGCCGGCGCTGGTGCCGCAGCGAATCCCCCAGGGCCAGCAGCAACAGCACCACGCCGATCAGGCCGCTCAACCACTCCGGCACATGCCAGCCCCAGCGGCCGATCACCACGCCCGAGAGCATCAGCAACCCCAGCGCGCCGATGGCGTAATGGGCGCCGTGCTCGAGGTAAATCAAGTTGTCGAGTGCTTTCTCGCGGCTGAGCATCACCGTGAGTGAGCGGATGAACAGGGCTCCCAGCCCCAGGCCGGTGAGGATCAGGCTGAGGTCTGAGGTGATCGCGAAGGCGCCGATGGTGCCGTCGAGGCTGAAGGAGGCATCGAGCAGCTCCAGGTAGATCAGGCTGGCGAAGCCGCTCTGGGCTGCCATCCGCCCCACGGCCACCTCTTCGCCGCCGAACACATCCGCCAGGGAGGTGCTCAGGATCTGCAACACCAGGCCGATCAGGCCGGCGAACAGCACGTCGCTGCGCAGGCTGGCCGGCAGGGCGAACGACACCAGCATCAGGATGATCAGCGCCAGCGCCACCTCCAGGGAGGGCACCTTGCCGGCGCGGCTGAGCCGGCGCTCCAGCACCTCCACCCAGTGCAGGGTTTTGGCTTCATCGAGGAAGTAGCGCAGGAACACCATCAGCAGGAACATCCCCCCGAAGGCCAGGATCCGGGGCTCGGCCAGCTCCAGCAGCTCGTGGTAGTGCTCCGGGTGGTGGAGTGCGGCATCCAGGGCCTCACCCAGACCGATCCCCCCCGCCAGGCTCACCAGCAGCAGCGGGCCGAGAAAGCGCACCCCGAAGACGGGGATCACCAACCCCCAGCTGAGGAAGAAGCGTTGCTGCCCCGGCGTGAGCTGCTCCAGCACCCGTGCATTCACCACGGCGTTGTCGAAGGAGAGGCTGATCTCCAGCGCCAGCAGCACCAGGGTGATCCAGGTGGCCTGGAGGCCGGCGGGGCTCAAGCCCCCGTGAGTCACGGCCACGGCGATGAGGCCGATCAGGCAGCAGATCAGCGGAAAACGCACATAGCGCAGCAGGCGAGCCATTGGGGAGGGCAGCTGTCAAGAGCTTGCTGCCCTGGGGCGCCGATACCGCGTATCGCGTGGCGGACTGCCACAGAGCTCAGGGCTCGGCGGCGGCTTGCAAAGCCGATCTGAGCACCGTTTTACGTTGGCGGGATCTCATCGTTGCCTGTGGCTGATCTGCTCTCTGCCGTGCTGCAGCCCGGTGCCTTGATCACCTTGCTGGTGCTCGCAGGCTCGATCGTGTTGTTCATCGGCGGCTGGCTGGCGCCGGAGCTCACCGGTCTGCTGGCCGCGGCGCTGCTGATGGTCACCGGCGTGCTCAAGCCCTCCGAGGCTGTGGAGGGATTCGGCAGTCCGGCCCTGATCACTCTGATGGGGTTGTTCGCCCTCTCCGCCGGCCTGTTCCGCAGCGGCGGCCTGGATCGGCTGCGCGCCCTGATCGGCTCGGATGCCGTGCGCAGCCCCAAGCGGATGATCGCCGTGATGGTGGCGGCGGTGGGTCCGGTATCGGCCTTTGTGCCCAACACCCCGATCGTGGCCAGCCTGTTGCCGGTGATCGAGGGCTGGTGCCAGCGCCGCCACATCTCGCCCTCGAAGGTGCTGCTGCCCCTTTCGTTTGCCACGGTGCTCGGCGGCACGATGACCCTGCTGGGCAGCTCGGTGAACCTGCTGGCCAGCGAGGTGAGCAGCAAGCTCGGCTATGGGGCCTTCGGTTTGTTCAGCTTCACCCCGATCGGCATCGGTGTGTGGGCGATCGGTGGCGCCGTGATGCTGCTGCTGGCGGACCGTTTTCTGCCCGATCGCGGCACCGATGACGACGACTTAATCGCCTCGCTCTCCAGCAG
>JBDKGF010000194.1:0-5654 GCA_039798305.1 Cyanobacteriota bacterium | reverse complement strand
GGCCATGCCGGTGGAAGGCCTGGCCCCGGCAGCCGCCGCTGCTGCCATGGCCGAAGCCGTGCGCCTGAGCCTCTACTGCGATCAACGCTTCAAGAGCGAAAGCGATCCTCAGCCCAGCCTGAACCAGGTGGAGCTGCTCGGCCTGAGCGACAGCGCCCAGGCGGCCGTGGTGAACAGCCATGCCGTGTGCAGTGGTGTGGAACTGGCGCGCGAGCTGGTGGCGGCCCCACCCAATGTGGTCACCCCCGCAGCGCTCGCCGATACCGCAGCCGAGATCGCGCGCGAGTTTGGCCTGGAGCTCAAGGTGCTGGAGCGCAGCGATTGCGAAGCCCTGGGCATGGGCTCCTATCTGGCGGTGGCCCAGGGTTCCGATCTCCCGCCGAAATTCATCCATCTCACCTACCGGCCTGAGGGTGCGGCCGAACGCCGACTGGTGCTCGTGGGCAAAGGCCTCACCTTCGATTCCGGCGGTTACAACCTCAAGACCGCCGGCTCTCAGATCGAGATGATGAAGTACGACATGGGTGGCAGCGCGGCAGTGCTGGGAGCCATGCGTGCCATCGCTGAGCTCAAGCCCGCCGGCGTGGAGGTGCACATGATCGTGGCCGCCTGCGAAAACATGATCAGCGGCGGCGCCATCCACCCCGGCGCGATCGTGAAGGCCTCGAACGGCAAGACGATCGAAATCAACAACACCGACGCCGAGGGCAGGCTCACCCTGGCCGATGCTCTGGTGTACGCCTGCAAGCTGGAACCCGATGCCGTGGTGGATCTGGCCACGCTCACCGGCGCGTGCGTGATCGCCCTCGGGGAGGAGATCGCTGGTCTGTGGTCACCCTGCGATCCCCTGGCCCAGGGCCTGATCGAAGCGGGAGCCCAGGGCGGCGAAACCCTGTGGCGCATGCCGCTGCGCGCCTCCTACCGGGCAGGCCTCAAGAGCGGTCTGGCCGATATGAAGAACACTGGCCCAAGGCCCGGTGGATCGATCACCGCCGCCCTGTTCCTGCAGGACTTTGTGGCTCCCGAGGTGGCCTGGGCTCACCTCGACATCGCCGGCACGGTGTGGAGCGACAAGGGCCGTGGGCTGGATCCGGCCGGCGCCACGGGCTATGGCGTGCGCACCCTGGTGAACTGGGTGCAGGCCGGTGGCCCCGCCTAGGCTGACCTGTATCGATCGACCCAGCACGACTCCATGGCCGTTCGCAAGATCCGCTGGTTCGTCAAGGCGCAGATCGGGGTGCTGCTGCTACCCGCGGGTCTGTGCCTGTTCGGAGAAGCGGTTCAACGACGCACGCTCCAAACGCTGGGGCAGGCCCATGGCCCCTGGTTCTGGTACGGCACGCTCAGCCTTGTGGCCATCGTGGCGGGCGTAGGCCTGATGGTGGAAAGCGGCCTGCTGCGCGGCTACCCCGGCCAGCAGAAGTCCTAAGCCGCGGCAGCCAGGCGGTTCGGATTGGCCGAACCCCGCATCACAGCCTGCGGCGCCTCCAGGGCATGGATCTGCCAGCGGGCACGCTCGCCGAACTGCTCCAGCAGCCGATCCAGATCATCCGAAGCCTGCTTGGGGCTCTCGTAAGGACCGATATGACGGGTCAGGAGACCATCGCGAATGGTCAGCAGATACATACACACACCTGCGCTCGCGTCAGACAGAAGTTAAGTGACTCTGTTCAGCGAAAAAAGGGCGGAAACCCGCTCCACCACTCAAAAACAGACAAAACCAGCGCTGCAGGACTTCAACTTTTCCTTCGAATTGATCCCTGACAGTCCTCAGCCTGTCGGTCAGGAGCCGGACACCCAGGGGGCGCTGCTGCGGGCTTTCGATCCCCAGAGCTGATCCAGGCGTCGATCGCGGCCACAGGCCCAGCGGTAATAGTTGTATTTGACGCTGTTGCGCTCCGCGTAATCCTGGTGATAGCCCTCCGCCGGCCAGAAGCGGCTGAGGGGCTTGATCTGCACGCGGATGGCCGAGGCCGGCTTGCCCAGCTCCCGGGCTGCGGCCTTGAGGCTGGCCTCAGCCTGCTGCTTCTGCACATCGCCCTGGGTGAAGATCACCGGCCGGTAGGAACTGCCGCGATCGCAGAACTGACCGCCGCCATCCAGCGCATCCACGTTGCGCCAATAGGCCCGCAGCAGGGTGGCGTAACTGATCCGGGCATTGTCGAAACGCACCTCCACCACCTCCTGGTGGCCCGTGCCACCGGCACTCACCTGGCGGTAAGTGGGATTGCGCAGGCTGCCGCCGCTGTAGCCGCTCTCCGCACTCAACACCCCGGGCAGTTTTTCGAGGTCATGCTCCAGGCACCAGAAACAGCCTCCGGCCAGAACGGCCTTCTCCACGGCAGCCTGCACCGGCGCCAGAGGCCAGAGCAGCAGCGCCAGAGCCAACAGAACCGGAAGGGCGCGCTTGATCAAACGGAAGCAGCAGCGGGCAGCGCATCCAGGATGGCAGCGGCAGCGCGGCGGGTGACGCCCTCTTCGCCCAGGGCCCGACGCAGACGCCGGTAGCCCTCCGCGATGCGCTCCCGTGCCTGGGGATCCTCCAGGAGTGGCAGCGCTGCGCGGACCACCGCATCCGCCGTGAGCTGATCCTGGAGCAATTCGGGCACCAGCCGCTCCTGCAGCACCAGATTCACCGGCGAGATGTGATCCACCTGGAAGCGGAGCAGATGCTGGGCAACCCAGGCGGTGGGCCGGCTGACGCGATAGGCCACCACCTGAGGGACACCCCGCAGGGCCAGCTCAAGATTCACCGTGCCGGATTTGTTCAGGGCCAGATCGGCAGCGGCGCAGAGCGTGGGGCGGAGCTGATCCGCCTGGGCCGCTGGCACCACCTCAGCCTGCACCCCGGCGGCTGCGAGCAGCTCGGCCAGCACCGGTTCAAAGGCCGCCTGCCCCGCCGGCACCATCACCCGCAGGCCGGGGCAGCGGCGTTGCAGGTCGGCGGCGGCAGCCGCCAAAGGCGGCAGCAGGTAACGCAGTTCCTGTTTGCGCGACGCAGGCAGCAGCAGCAGCAGACGTTCATCGGCCTGGAGACCGAGCTGGGCGCGGGCTGCTTCGCGGCTGGGCAGATCCGTGAGCGTATCGAGCAGCGGATGACCCACCCAGGTGACCTGGGCGCCACGGGCGGCATAGAAGCGCGCCTCTTCCGGAAAGATGGCCAGGATCCGGTCGGTGAAGCCGATCAAGCGGGTGGAGCTGCCTTCACCAACACGGAAAGCCCACTCCTGAGGGGCGATGTAATAAAAAATCGGCACCGCGGGCAGGCGGCGCTTCACCTTGAGCCCGAGGCTCACATTGGCGCCCATGTAGTCGATCAGCACCAGCGCATCGAGCGGATTGCGCTTCAGCCAGCGGCTCACACGCCGCTGCACCCGCAGGGTGGGCAGCACCAGCGGCAGAGCTTCCCAGAGGCCGATCGAGCCCATCGGTGTGGTGTCAGCCAGCAGTTCGGCACCGGCCTGGCGCATCCGCGAGCCCCCGAGGGCCGCGATCTCAAGGGGGAGCTGACGAGACCGGGCCTCCTCCCGCAGGGCAGCCACCAACAGGCCCCCCTGCAGATCACCGGACACCTCGCCGGTGCTGATCAGCAGTCGTCTCATGAACGACCGGCAGGCAGTGGACCGCGGCGCCCCGGACCGATCGAGGCTTCCAGGAAACTGACCAGGGTTTCAGCCGGAGGCAGGAGCGGCTGACGGCGCACCTGCTGAAGCGCTTCGGCCAGTACCGCATCACTGCGGTAGAGCTCGGCCCACACCTGCTGCAACTGTCTGGCCTGGGCACCGCCATCGAGTTCCGCCAGACCACTGCGTTTGATCCCGATGCGATTGAGGCCGCGCAGACGCCCCGGGTGCCCCTCCACGATCGCGTAGGGAGGCACATCGCGGTCAATGCGACTCATCCCACCCACCATCGCCATCGTGCCGATATGCACGAACTGGTGAATCCCGAGCACTCCTCCGATCACGGCCCGGTCGCCGATCACCACATGGCCTGCCACCGCCACACCGTTGGCGATCACGATCCGATCACCCAGCAGGCAGTTATGCCCCAGATGGCTGTAGGCCATCAGCAGATTGCCGTTGCCGATCCGCGTCTGTTCACCCTCGTGGGTGGCGCGGTTGATGGTCACGCACTCACGGATGGCGTTGTCATCGCCGATCACCACTTCGGTGGGGGCACCGTTGTATTTGAGGTCCTGGGGTTCAGCGCCGATGCAGGCACCCGGGAAGACGCGATTGCGGCAACCCATGGTCACCCGCCCATCCAGCACCACGTGCGGGCCGATACGACTGCCGGCACCGATCGATACTTCCGCACCCACCACCGCATAGGGGCCGATCTCCACCCCCATATCAATCTGCGCGCGCGGGTCCACCACCGCCGTGGGATGAATCCTGGTTTCGCCCGTGCCGGGTTCCATGGCGACTGAAGAAATCACGGCGGCGCTCAGTCCACCAAGGAGAACATCAGCTCTCCGGCGCAGACAAGTTCACCATCCACCTTCGCTTCGGCCTTCACCTTGCCGAAACGCTTGCGCTTGAGGCTGAGCAGCTCACAGCTGATCACCAGTTGGTCGCCGGGCACCACGGGCCGGCGGAAGCGCACACCGTCGATGCCGGCGAACACGAACAGCCCCTTGGGCAGATCCGGCATCTGGGTGACGATCAGACCGCCCACTTGGGCCATCGCCTCCACGATCAACACCCCCGGCATCAGCGGGCGCCCGGGGAAATGGCCCTGGAACTGCGGCTCGTTGAAGGTGACGTTCTTGATCGCCACTGCTCGCTTGCCGGGCTCATGTTCGATCACCCGATCCACCAGCGCGAAGGGATAGCGGTGGGGCAGCAGACCCTGGATCTGCTCACTGGTGAGCACAGGCGCCGGCGCTGAGGGGGTGGCAGTCAAGGGGATCAGTTCGAAGAAACCAGAGCGGCAGCCAGGGCCGTGTGCAGCCCGTGGGAGCCGCGGAAGGCAAACACCTGGGCCTGGGGCAGCCCCGCCAGGGCGAGATCCCCCAGCAGGTCAAGGAGCTTATGGCGCACCGGCTCATCGGCAAAGCGGAGCGGCGGATTCACCCAGCCATCGCCATCACACACCAGAGCGTTATCGAGAGCACCACCTTTGATCAAGCCGGCGGCCAGCAACTGCTCCACCTGCTGCTTGAAGCCGAAGGTGCGGGCCGGCGCGATCTGTTCCACGAAGGCCTGTGGTGTGAGCTCAAGGCTGTAGAGCTGCCGGCCGATGGCTGCCTGCGGGAATTCGATGGCTGCCGCCAGCCGCAGGCGATCTGAGGGAAGGGCCGTGGCGAAACTCTGGCCGTGCTGCAGGGTGATGGGCGCCTCAAGCAACGGCGGGAAGCAACGAGCACCGAGGGGCTTCAGACCCACTTCCGCAATGGCCTCCACCCAGGGCTGGGCGGATCCATCCATCAACGGAATTTCCGGGCCGTCCACCAGCAGCAATGCCGAAGTGATGCCGACACCGGCCAGCGCCGCCAGCAGATGTTCCACGGTGGCCAGGCGGCGCTGATCCAACTGCAGAGCCGTACACAGCTGGGTTTCACAGACCTGAGCAGGATGCAGGCGCTGAGGGGCAAGGCTCGGATCATCAAGCCAGGCCACCCAGTAACCAGGCTGCTCGAACGGCTCCAA
>JBDKGF010000193.1:0-2932 GCA_039798305.1 Cyanobacteriota bacterium | reverse complement strand
AAGGTGGCTGTGGGCATCAACGAAGTTCCCTCCGGTCTTGCCCGGGCGCTCAAGCAGCACGCCGACGGCGAGGGCACGGCCAACTGAGGCCTGCTCTGCTGAGCTCTCCGCTCCGACTGTTTACACAGATCTGTTGCTGATTCCCAACCATGTCTGCTACTACCGACCAGATTCTCGAGCAACTGAAGTCGCTCTCCCTGCTTGAAGCTTCCGAGCTCGTCAAGCAGATCGAAGAGGCCTTCGGTGTGTCCGCTGCCGCTTCTGCCGGCGTCGTGATGGCCGCTGCTCCCGCAGCTGCTGCTGAAGCCGCTGAAGAGCAAACCGAGTTCGACGTCGTTCTCGACGGCTTCGACGCCGCTGCCAAGATCAAGGTGCTCAAGGCCGTGCGCGAAGCCACCGGTCTGGGCCTGGGCGAAGCCAAGGCTCTCGTGGAAGGCGCTCCTTGTGCCATCAAGGAAGGCGTGTCCAAGGCTGACGCCGAGGCCCTCAAGAAGTCCGTTGAAGAAGCCTGCGGCAAGGTCACCATCAAGTGATCGTTGCGGCGGGCTGCTCCGGCCCGCCATCACGCTTCTGGCTCAGCCGGCTCCTGCGGGAGCCGGCTTTTTGTGTCTCAGCGGATGTTGTCGAGGCCGGATGACCCGGCGCCACTCCAGGTAGCCAACAAAAAAGCCCCGCCGAAGGCAGGGCTTTGAGTTCGGAACGCTTCTGGGAGTCTGTCCTCGTTTCGACCCCGGAAGTGGTGTCCCGCACTCCTCACACAAGAGAAACATACGGCAGGAGGAAAACGGGGTCGAGGGGGTGTGGACCGCTGTGTGAGCTGGCCTACGGCCTGAAGGGGATCACCTGCAGGGCGACCGGACCGCTTGTCGGCTGCGGTGGCAGGGGCTTGAGCCTGCTCACGGTCGCTGGGGCGACTGGGGTGGTGGATGCCGTGGTGCCGCGGCTGGCTTTGGCGATCAGCTGGCTGAGGGGGGTGCTGTTGGCGAAATACACATGGCTGAGGGTCTGGCTGCCATAGGCGCGCCGCTCCAGGCTCCAGCCTGGCTCCAGCTCGATGGCCACAAACGCCTCGCGATCGCGCTGGCTCATCGCTCCACGCCCCACCAGCAGCTCGGTGGGCTGGCTCGGGCTCATGGCCAGCAGGACCACCGTGTTGCCCTGCTGCTCGAGCCGCAGCCTGTAGCGGCTCGCCAGGTCTTCCTCGCCCACCCGCAGCGAATAGCCGTTGCTGTCGATGTAGCGGCTGCAGATGCCGCTGAAATCAAAGCGGTTGAGGCTGGGATCGATCAGCCCGTCGCTGCGCTTCTCCCAGCAGAGCGGCTCCGGTTTGATCTGCTCGAGCACCAGCAGCTTCCAGTCGCTCCTGCTCACGGGCTGGGCCAGCACGGCAAAGCGCGACTGGTCGAGCGGTTGGCTGCTGAACACACTGGCGGCCCAGGCCGGCGCGGCCACGGCCGCGGACAGGGCCAGTAGGGGCAGGTAGGTTCGCTGCATGGGTTTCTCTTCTGCGCACGTCGTCAGGAGAGTGTTGTACCGGACCCGGAGGTGAACGCCCAGTGCCCGATCAGCCAGTGGTGGTAGCGGCTGCCTGTGATGGAGCCTGCAGCGGCAACCCGGGGCCCGGTGGCTGGGGCTGTCTGCTGCGCTTCAGCGATGGCTCGGTGCAGGAGTTCGGCGGCTTCGAGCCCAACACCACCAACAACCGCATGGAGCTCACGGCGGCGCTGACGCTGCTCGAGAAGCTGGCGGTGCTGCCGCGTGATCCCAACCTCACGATCCGCACTGATTCCAAATACCTGATCGACGGCTTCAGCAAGTGGATCAACGGCTGGAAGCGCAAGGGCTGGCGCACCGCCTCCGGCAGCCCCGTGCTCAACCGCGACCTCTGGGAAGCCCTTGATGCCGCCCGCCTGAGCGGCCTGCCCTTCACCTATGTGAAAGGCCACAGCGGCGATCCCGACAATGACCGCTGCGATGCCATCGCCGTGGCGTTCTCCAAGGGGCAGCAACCCCAGCTGGCCCAGGGTGATTACGGCGGCCTGATGGTGAGCGAGCCAACGCCCGAGCCCAAGCCACCAGCCCCGCAGGACGCTGCTCCCCCGGCCCTGCAGCAGCTGCTCACCCGCCTGGAGCTCGCCGATCGCCTCGCCCAGGGCGGCTATGGGCTCAGCCTGCTGGAGCTCGCCCAGCTGGTGGAGCAACCGCTGAAAAAGCTCGAGGGCCGCAGCGAACCCTGGCGCTGGCGCGACTGGCAGGTGCAGCCAATCGCTGACGGACGCTGGCGCCTGGCCCGGGAAGCGTCAGGATCGAATGCAGCGGAGCAACAACGGGATGGCTGAACTCGGCACCGGGGCTCTTTACCAACGCTTTGTGGGGCCGCTGCTCAGCCGCGACGAGGGGGCCGACGCCGAGCAGCTCAGCCAGCTCACCCTGCAGGCCCTGGGTCAGGCATCGCTGCGTCGCAACTGGCCGCTGGTGAGCGGCAGCCTGGCGGGGCTTGGCGCTGAGCTGGAGGTGCGCGACCTGCGCCTGGAGCAAACCCTGTTCGGCTGCCGCTTCCGCAACCCCGTGGGCCTGGCCGCCGGGTTCGATAAGAACGCCGTGGCCGCCGGCATCTGGCACCTGTTCGGCTTCGGGTTTGCGGAGGTGGGCACCGTCACCTGGCACGCCCAGCCCGGTAATCCCAAACCACGGCTGTTCCGGTTGGCGGCGGAGCGGGCGGCGCTCAACCGTATGGGTTTCAACAACAACGGTGCTCAGGCGGCCCGCCGCACCCTTGAGCGCCAGGCGTTGCCACCGGCGGGCCAGCGGCCGGCGGTGCTTGGGATCAACCTCGGTAAGTCGAAGATCACGCCGCTGGAGCAGGCGCCCGACGATTACGCCTCTTCCCTGGAGCTGCTCGCCCCCCTGGCGGACTACGCGGTGATCAATG
>JBDKGF010000192.1:0-3632 GCA_039798305.1 Cyanobacteriota bacterium | reverse complement strand
GCATCGCCTTGAAGAAGGCGTGGGTCACCAGGTGGAACATGCCGGCCACCGGGGCGCCGCAGCCCATGGCCAGCATCATGTAGCCGAGCTGGCTCACGGTGCTGTAGGCCAGGCCCTTCTTGAGATCCATCTGGGTGAGGGCGATCGAGGCCCCCAGGAACAGCGTGATCGTGCCGATCACGGCCACCACCACCTGCACTTCAGGGAAGGGCACGTAGACGGGTTGAAGCCGGGCCACCAGGAACACGCCGGCCGCCACCATCGTTGCGGCGTGGATCAGAGCCGAGATTGGTGTGGGGCCCTCCATGGCATCGGGCAGCCACACGTGAAGCGGGAACTGGGCCGATTTCGCCATCGGGCCCATGAACACCAACAGACAGAGCAGTACGGCGATGCCGTTCGACACGCTGCCATTGGCGATGGCGGCTTGCAGGCCTGTGCCCACCTGCTCGAAGCCGAAGCTGCCGGTGGCCCAGAACAGGCCGAGGATGCCCAGCAGCAGGCCGAAGTCGCCCACCCGGTTCACCACAAAGGCCTTCTGGGCGGCGTTGGCGGCGCCATCGCGGTCGTACCAAAAGCCCACGAGCAGGTAGGAGCACATGCCCACCAGCTCCCAGAACACATAGATCTGCAGGAGGTTGGGGCTGATCACCAGGCCCAGCATCGAGCTGCTGAACAGGGCCAGGTAGGTGAAAAAGCGCACATAGCCCTTGTCGTGGGCCATGTATCCGTCGGAATACACCATCACAAGCACGGCGATGGTGGTGACCAGGGCCAGCATCACGGCGCCCAGCGCATCCACCCGGAAACCCATCTCCAGGGTGAAGGCGCCGGCGCTGGCCCAGTTGAACAACACTTCTGTGGGTCCTGCCCCAGCGAGCTGCTGCGCCAACACGGCGTAGCTGAGAACGGCGGCCGCTCCCACACTGGTGATCAGCAGCAGCGCCACCGGTTTTCGCAACCGATTTACGGTGCGGTTGAAACTGATCAGGCCCAAGCCCACCAGTGCAGCCCCCACCAAGGGCAAGACCGGGATCAGCCAGGCGAGTTCGGCGGGCGAGGGCATCCGGGGGTGGATCAATCAGGGTGAGTGTAGGCAGCGCAATGGGCGCTTTATCCCAGCCAGTGGGCCAGCCCGGTGCGGCTGAAGGCTGTGGCACCGCTGCCGATGAAGCGATGGGCCCACCAGAACACCCCCACCGCGATGGCGATTCCCAGCTGGGCTGGACGCAGGAACTCCTTCAGCTGCAGCTGCTGCCGTCCATCGAGAACGGCCCGGAAGGGAATCACCGAGGTGCTGGCTCGCAGCTCCTCGAAGGCCGCTCCGAAGCGGTTGGACAGGCGGCGATCACCGTTCCAGATCGCAAACAGGTGATGGGCGATCAGGCCGGCGCAGGTGGCCACCATGAAGCTGCTGCCGATCCAGAGCAGATGGGTGCAGCACCAGAGGATCTGGCCGATCGCCTGGGGATGGCGGCTGATGCGGATGATCCCGGTGGCGTACATCCGCACCTGTGGCTTGAGCACCGCTGGAATCTCCAGCAGGTTGTAGGTGGCCGGATAGAGGAACAGGAAGCTGATGGCGGTGCCGATCCACACCAGCGGAACGATCCAGGGTTGGTCCTGCAGGTTCCACAGGCGCAGTCCGTCGTAGCGATGGGCCAGGAAGTAGCCGATCACCACCACGGCTGAGGGAATGCTCACCGCTGCGAACAGCAGCCGCCAGGCCCGCTCGCCGATGCGCTCCACACCCCAGTAGCGCAGGGAGGCGCCGCCGCTGTGGATCACGGCAAAGCCCAGCAGCAACGCCAGCATCACCCAGCTGCTGTGGTGGAGATCGCTGGTGGGAGTCACAGGCCGGTCGGCGCAAGGAGTGGGCTGATTCTCCTCAGTCGCCAGAGACACCCGAGAGGGCACCTAGAGTTCAGTCTCCCGCAGCATCCCTGCGCCCCTGGATGGCTGATCTGCCCTTCACCCTTGATCAGCTGCGCATCCTGCGGGCGATCGCCAGCGAGGGCAGCTTCAAGAAAGCGGCCGACAGTCTCTACGTCACGCAGCCGGCGGTGAGCCTGCAGATCCAGAACCTGGAGAAGCAGCTCAACGTGTCGCTGTTCGATCGGGGCGGGCGCAAGGCCCAGCTCACTGAAGCCGGCCACCTGCTGCTCAGTTACTGCGTTCGGATCCTGAGCCAATGCCAGGAGGCCTGCCGCGCCCTCGACGATCTCCACAACCTCAAGGGCGGCTCGCTGGTGGTGGGGGCAAGCCAGACCACGGGCACTTATCTGATGCCTCGGATGATCGGGCTGTTCCGTCAGAAATATCCGGATGTGGCGGTGCAGCTGCAGGTGCACAGCACCCGCCGCACCGGCTGGAGCGTGGCCAATGGCCAGATCGATCTGGCGATCATTGGCGGCGAGCTGCCCAGTGAGCTCAATGATCTGCTGCAGGTGGTGCCCTATGCCAGCGATGAGCTGGCCCTGGTGCTGCCCACCAAGCACCCCCTGGCCCGCCTGCCGGAGCTCACTAAGGACGATCTCTACCGGCTGGGTTTCGTTTGCCTCGATGCCCAGTCGACCACCCGCAAGATGGTGGATCAGCTGTTGGCACGCTCTGGCCTCGATGTGTCAAGGCTGAAGATCGAGATGGAACTCAACTCGTTTGAGGCCATCAAGAACGCTGTCCAGAGCGGGCTGGGGGCCGCTTTCCTGCCGGTGGTGTCGATCGAGCGGGAGCTGGCTGCCGGCAGCCTGCATCGCCCGGCTCTGGCGGATCTGTCGGTGCGGCGGCAACTGAAGTTGATCAGTCATCCCTCGCGCTATTGCTCCCGCGCCGCCGACGCTTTCCGCAAGGAGGTGCTGCCGGTGTTCGCCAGCCCGGACAGTCCCCTGCGCCGGCCCTTGCTCCAGAACCAGCCCCAGAGCTCTGATCCGGGCAGCGACGATCAGAACTGATCCGCTTCCGGGGTGATGCCCACGCTGTCGTCGGCCACGCCCTTGGTGAGGAATTTGTTCTCGCTGATGTCGGTCTGGTACACGCAGCGCACGATCGGCTTGTCCTTCACCGAACCGATGTAGGCAAAGGTGTTCATGCGCTGTTTGCACTGGCGCATCTGCTCGGCGGTCACAGCGCCTTCTTTCTGCAGCACACTCCAGTTCTCGCGGCGGATCACGCAGCCCGGCTTGAGCGAGGGCTGGGTCACGAAGCTGCTGCTGGGGTTCATCGTGGTGTACAGCTCGATATCCATCACGAAAGCGCTGGCGCCCCACTGGCGACAGAACTCCGGATCCGGCACGGCCATGTCGAGCTGCTGGGAGCTGGCGATGTTGCCCTGGTCGCCCTGGGTGGTGCTGGAAATGCCTGTACCGATGCCGATCCCCACCACCAGGACGCCGGCCAGGATCGCGCCGCTGGCCACGTTGAACTGAAACCCGCCGCCAGAACCGCCACCGGGCCCACCGGCGGATCCGCCTCCCCGCCGCGGCATGTCGTATGGATCACGCCCGCGGCTGGCCCGGCCTCGACGCTCCTCCGGATAGCCGTAACGGTCGTCGTCGTAGCCGCGGCTGCTGCGGGATCGGGTCATGCGCTCTGGGGGGCCTGTGGCAAGCCCATGGAGTAGTTCAGCACCCGGC
>JBDKGF010000191.1:0-3230 GCA_039798305.1 Cyanobacteriota bacterium | reverse complement strand
GGGTGAGACCGTCACGGCTCATCAACACCTCCAGGCGGCCGTCGGGCCGCAACCCCATCACCATGCGGATCCGGGGCAGGTAGTAGCGGATCTGTTGCCCCATCGAGATGCTGTAAGCACCCCGGTAGCTGGCAGGCGGGGTCTCGAGGTCGTTGTAAACGCTGTGCAGACCCCCGATGAAGCTGTCGTAGAGGGCTGCGCGCTCCGGGGTGAGTTCGCCGTAGCCGAAGTCCACCTGGCCGTTGTGGCGGATGCCGATGAACGCCCGTTGGCGTGCGGCGGTGCGGTTGCGGCCACGCCAGACCCGGGCTCCGAGCTTGATGTCGCCGAGCGGAACGGTGATCTCCTGCCCGTTGTCGTTCACATGGCGCTCGTACATCGGCCCGGACACGTAGGCCAGGGCAGCACTGTCTTCAAAGGCGTCCTGTTCCCGATCCCACCCTTCGAGCAGATCGAGCTGCACCTGGCGAGGATCGAAGTCGAGGGCGTAGACCTCGTCGTTGGGGAGATAGCGGAAGGCTTCGCCCTTGGCGGCGGGCTGCATCAGCTCTGCAGCGGGCGGTGCTTCGGGTAACGGAGGCGCGATCGCCACCAGGAAGGCCAGCCCTGCCAGCGGTACGCCGATCGTTAGCCAGCGCTTGCGTTGCCACTGGGGCCGCGGGTCCTTGCGACGGGCGGCTGGGGGTGGCGGGGAAGCGGTATCCAGGTGCGGCAGCCCGTTGCTGCAAATCTACGGGCCGCCATTGGATACCCCTTCATCACCCCCCTCATCACCCCCTCAGGGCACGGCCAGCACCTGGGCCTCGGCGATCACCCAGCGCTCGTAATCCGGCGAGACGGCATAGCCGCCGGTGAGGTGACCGAAGGCCGGCAGCAGCAGTTGCCGTGCGGGGCGGCGCAGCGCAAAACAGGGCAGGCGCAAGCGATCGGCCCCCTTGCCGAGCACCGCCACCGGGTGCACATGGCCCGCCACGTTCAGCAGGCCCGCCTCCATCGGCGTGCAGGGCTCATGGCTGAGCCACAGATCGCCGCAGCGTCGCGGTGCTCCTGCGCTCAGCCCCTCCAACCAGCTTCCCTGGTCGTGGTTGCCGCCGATCAGCTCCAGCGGGCAGCCCAGCAGCTCGGGCAGGGCTCGGATCTTCGCGCGCAGCTCTGCGGTGAGCCCCATGCGGCTGTGGATCAGATCGCCCAGCACCACCACCCGCTGCGGTTGCAGTTGTGCCGCCAGATCGAGCAGCTGATTGAGCGTGCTCAGATCACCATCGCTGGGCAGCGGGATGCCGCTGGCCTGAAAGCTCTCGGCTTTGCCCAGATGCAGATCAGCCACCAGCAGGCACCCGGTAGCCCTGTGCCACAGGGCTCGCTGGGGTAGCAGCTCCAGCTGGGAGGCCTGCCACTGCAGCCTCGCGGCCGGCATCAGCGCTGCCCCATCACGTGTTGGTAGGCCGGGCGCTGCTGGGTGGCGGCGATCGTCGCCTGCACCTGGGGGAAGGGGCTGAGGTCGATCTGGGGGAAGAAGATCGGCAGGTAGGCGAGGTAGGCGTTCACGGCACAGTCGGCCACGCTCCACCGGTCGCCCATCAGTGGACCTTCACCCAGCTTGTGATCAAGCACTGCCATCAGCCGCGGGAATTCACGCTCACGGTTGGATGGCACGAACAGGGCGGTGGCCAGGGTGGCGTTGGCGAACAGCACCCACTGCTGCGCCAGGCCGCGCTCGGCAGCGTTCTGACATTCGTTGCCGTAACGCTCAGCCAGATACAGGAGGATGGCTCCGCTCTCGAATAACTGCAGTCGGCCGCCGGGCAGGGCTGGATCCTCATCCACAAGGGCTGGCACTTTGCCAAACGGGTTGATCGCTGTGAACGGCTCCTGCCTGTGCTCGCCGGCCTCCAGGTCGAGCAGCTGCCAGGTGTAGGGGATTCCCTTTTCTTCCATGTACCAGCGCGGCATGGAGGCCCGGCTGCGGGCACCGCCGTAGAGGGTGAGGGCCATGGAAGCGATCAATCGGAAACGGGCTGCTCAGTATCGGGCTGGGCGGCATCTGCCGTGGCCTGCTGCCGTCAATGGCATCACAGTGGTGTTGATCAATCTGTCGCCCGTGTCTTCGCCGAACGCCGAGCTGCTGCGCCTGGCTCCTCTGCTTGTCCCGCAGCCCCGCCGCGGCGTGGTGGGTAGCAGCCGTTATGCCCGCAGCCTCCGTGATGCTGTGCGGCTCGCCGCGCAAGACCGCGAACAGCGTCCGGTGCTGATCAGTGGTGAGCCCGGCCTTGAGAAGGACAACCTGGCGGCCCTTATCCACTACGGCTCCCCGCAGCGCCAGCACTGGATGCTGCGACTCGATGGCGCGCTGCTCAAGGCGGATGGCAGTGAGCTGTTCGGTTCGGGGTCTGATCCGGCGGAGCCGCCACTGCTGGAGCTGGTTGGTGAGGGCTCGCTGCTGATCGACAAGATCGATCAGGTGCCGGCGCCGCTGCAGGAGCGTCTGCTCGAGCTGGCGCGGAGTGGGCAGTGGTGTGCGGGCGGCACCACGCAAACCTTTGCCGGGCGTCTGTTCTTTACGGCGGAGAGCAGCCTGCCGGCGCTCGATCGCTGCTGCACGCTGATCCGGGTGCCGCCGCTGCGGGTTCGCCGGCAGGACATCGGTGAATGGCTGCGCTATGGCGTGCGCCAGCGCAGCCGCAAGCTGGGTTGGCCTGCACCACCCCAGGTGCCGGAGGCGGTGGTGAAGCGCCTGCAGAGCCATGACTTCCCCAACAATCTGCGCGAGCTGGAGGTGGTGATCTATCGCGCCCTGCAGCAGGTGCGTCGCCAGGAACAGGACTGGCCAGCCGTGTTACCCGACGATGTGTTCTGGACGGCTCCGCGCCAGCAGCGTCTGCGCTTCGACATCTGGCGCTGGAAGCCTCAGCTCAGGGAGTGGATGCGAGCGCCATGGCTCTGGAATGGGTTGTTGTTCGGCCTGGTCAGCTGGCTGTTCGTCCTGGTGAACCTGTGGCTGTGGCTCGGTCCGCAGGATCGTCAGCACAACGGGGCCCTCAATTTGTTCTGGGCCTGGTGGTGGCCTCTGATCCTGCTGGGCTTTCCCCTGGTGGGCCGTCTCTGGTGCTCCTTCTGCCCGTTCATGGTGTGGGGTGAGATCACCCAGCGCCTGGCGCGGCGCCTTGGCTGGCACCCGCAGCGCTGGCCGCGGGGTGACAGCGACAGCTGGGCCTCGCCGCTGTTGGCGG
>JBDKGF010000190.1:0-3848 GCA_039798305.1 Cyanobacteriota bacterium | reverse complement strand
CTCTGGCGCCATGCCAATGGTTTCGCCTTCTTCATCGCATTCCATCCATGGCTGCTGTTTCTCTCAGCGTTTCCACCGTCAAGCCCCTCGGCGACCGCATCTTCATCAAGGTGTCGGAGTCTGAGGAGAAAACCGCCGGCGGCATCCTTCTGCCTGACACCGCCAAGGAAAAGCCCCAGGTGGGTGAAGTGGTGCAGGTGGGTCCTGGTAAGCGCAACGACGACGGCTCCCGTCAGGCCCCTGAAGTGAGCATCGGTGACAAGGTGCTCTACAGCAAGTACGCCGGCACCGACATCAAGCTCGGCACCGATGAGTACGTGCTGCTGTCCGAGAAGGACATCCTGGCTGTCGTCAGCTGAGCGATCGCGCACCGCGACTTCGATTCACTTTTAACCGTTTCAACAGCGAGATCCGCCTTCCATGGCTAAGCGCATCATTTACAACGAGCAGGCCCGCCGCGCCCTCGAGAAAGGCATCGACATCCTGGCTGAGTCCGTTGCCGTCACCCTTGGTCCCAAGGGCCGCAACGTGGTGCTGGAGAAGAAGTTCGGCGCTCCTCAGATCATCAACGACGGCGTCACCATCGCCAAGGAGATCGAGCTCGAGGACCACATCGAGAACACCGGTGTGGCCCTGATCCGTCAGGCCGCCTCCAAGACCAACGACGCCGCCGGTGACGGCACCACCACCGCCACCGTCCTGGCCCACGCCATGGTGAAGGCTGGTCTGCGCAACGTGGCCGCCGGCGCCAATGCGATCACCCTCAAGAAGGGCATCGACAAGGCGGCTGAGTTCCTGGTCGAGAAGATCAAGGAGCACGCCAAGCCGATCAGCGACTCCAACGCCATCGCCCAGGTGGGCACCATCTCTGCCGGCAACGACGAAGAGGTGGGCAAGATGATCGCCGATGCCATGGACAAGGTCGGCAAAGAGGGTGTGATCTCCCTCGAGGAAGGCAAGTCGATGACCACCGAACTGGAGGTCACCGAAGGCATGCGCTTCGACAAGGGCTACATCTCGCCCTACTTCGCCACCGATACCGAGCGCATGGAAGCGGTGCTCGAGGATCCCTACATCCTCCTCACCGACAAGAAGATCGGCCTGGTGCAGGATCTCGTGCCTGTGCTCGAGCAGATCGCCCGCACCGGCAAGCCTCTGCTGATCATCGCTGAGGACATCGAGAAGGAAGCCCTCGCCACCCTGGTGGTGAACCGTCTGCGCGGCGTGCTCAACGTGGCCGCTGTGAAGGCCCCTGGCTTCGGCGATCGCCGTAAGGCCATGCTCGAGGACATCGCCGTTCTCACCAACGGTCAGCTGATCACCGAGGACGCCGGCCTCAAGCTGGAGAACGCCAAGCTGGAGATGCTGGGCACCGCCCGCCGCATCACCATCAATAAGGACACCACCACCATCGTGGCCGAAGGCAACGAAGTGGCGGTGAAGGCCCGCTGCGAGCAGATCCGCAAGCAGATGGACGAAACCGACTCCTCCTATGACAAGGAGAAGCTGCAGGAGCGTCTGGCCAAGCTGAGCGGCGGCGTGGCCGTGGTCAAGGTGGGCGCTGCCACCGAGACCGAGATGAAGGACAAGAAGCTGCGCCTGGAAGACGCCATCAACGCCACCAAGGCGGCCGTTGAAGAGGGCATCGTTCCTGGCGGTGGCACCACCCTGGCCCACCTGGCTCCTGCCCTTGAGCAGTGGGCCGCTTCCAACCTCTCCGGCGAAGAGCTGATCGGTGCCACCATCGTGGCTTCCGCCCTCACCGCTCCCCTCAAGCGCATCGCTGAGAACGCTGGTGTGAACGGCTCTGTGGTGGCCGAGCACGTGAAGAACAAGCCCTTCAATGAGGGCTACAACGCCGCCACCGGCGAGTACGTCGACATGCTGGCTGCCGGCATCGTCGACCCTGCCAAGGTGACCCGCTCCGGTCTGCAGAATGCCGCCTCGATCGCCGGCATGGTGCTGACCACCGAGTGCATCGTGGCTGACCTGCCCGAGAAGAAGGAAGCAGCTCCTGCCGGCGGCGGCATGGGCGGCGACTTCGACTACTGAAGACGCTGATGGTTCCTGCGGGAACCTTGACGCTCCTCCAGATCATCAGTCATGCCAACGGGTCCTGCGGGACCCGTTTTTTACGCCCGATCTCCGATGCAGGGTCCTGAAAATGTTACGAACGACACGCAACAGGCCTGAATTGGTAGCTTTCGCTACCAAATAGGAGGCCGGCTGCGCGGGAGGTTCGCCCCAACTGCTGAGGCGACTTTGCTTCTTTTGGCTGCCGATACGGCGCAGCACGCGGCGAACAACGGCTTCGTGCTGATCAGTGCAGCGTTGGTTTTGATGATGACGCCGGCGCTGTCCCTCTTCTATGCCGGCTTTGTGCGCAGCCGCAATGTGCTCAACACCATGGTGATGAGCTTTGCGGCCATGGGGCTGGTCAGCGTGCTCTGGGTTCTGTTCGGCTACAGCCTCGCCTTTTCTCCGGGAAGCGGGCCGCTGGCACCCTTCATCGGCGGCCTTCAATGGGCCGGGTTGAGCAACTGGTCGGCGCCCTATGGCGATGGTCAGCTCAGCCACGGTGCGGTGGCCTTCTTCCAGCTCACCTTCGCGATCATCACGCCGGCACTGATCTCCGGAGCGGTGGTGGAGCGGATGAATTTCCGTGCCTGGATGCTGTTTGTGCTGCTCTGGAGCACCTTCATCTATCTGCCGCTGGCCCACATGGTGTGGGGCCCCGGTGGTTTTCTCGGCCCAGACGGGCTGGGGGCGCTTGATTTTGCCGGTGGCCTGGTGGTGGAGATGGCTTCCGGTGTAGGAGCGGCCGTGACGGCTGCTGTGGTGGGTCGCCGCCGCAACCATCCCGAGCACAATGCGCCGCCGCACAACGTGCCCTTCATCCTGCTGGGGGCTGGCCTGCTGTGGTTTGGCTGGTTCGGCTTCAACGGCGGTAGTGGGCTGGTGGCCGGCAATCTGGCCTCCCTGGCCTGTCTCACCACCAACACCGCCGGAGCCTCCGCTGCCCTGGGCTGGATGCTGATCGAAACGCTGCAACGCGGCAAACCCACCGCTGTTGGTGTGGCTACCGGAGCGGTGGCGGGTTTGGTGGCCATCACCCCTGCGGCTGGTTATGTCAGTCCAATCGGCGCTCTGGTGATCGGGTTTGCTGCGGCTGTGCTGTGCAGCTGGGCGCTGCAGCTGAAGAACCGTTCACGCCTCGACGACAGCCTCGATGTGCTGCCCGTGCATGGTGTGGCTGGACTGCTGGGCATCCTGCTCACCGGTGTGCTGGCTTTGCGTGCAGTGAATCCCGCCGGTGCTGATGGACTGCTGGCCGGGAATCCAGCTCAGGTGGTGATTCAGCTCAAAGCGGCCGGCTTCACGCTGCTCTGGGTGGGCGTGGGCACCTTTGTGATCCTCCAGCTCTTGCGCATGGTGATGCCGCTGCGTGCCAGCGATGCCGAAGAGCGCCAGGGGCTTGATATCAACGCCCACGGTGAGGAGGCCTACAACACCGAGTTCACGATGTGAGCGTCAGCTGTTCGCAGCTGGTTTGAAGGTGAGCGCGACGCCGTTGTTGCAGTAGCGCTTGCCTGTGGGTCTGGGGCCGTCATCAAAGACGTGCCCCTGATGGCCCCCACAGCGCCTGCAGTGGTATTCGGTGCGCGGCACGATCAGCTTGAAATCGATCTTGGTGCCGATCGCCTTCGGCAGGGGCTGCCAGAAGCTGGGCCAGCCGGTGCCGCTGTCGTATTTGGCTTTGGAGCTGAACAGGGCCAGATCACAGCCGGCGCAGTGGAAGATCCCTGCGCGCTTCTCGTTGTTGAGCGGGCTGCTGAAGGGCCGTTCGG
>JBDKGF010000189.1:0-3432 GCA_039798305.1 Cyanobacteriota bacterium | reverse complement strand
GTTTTCCCCCGGTGGATAGGCCCGCACACCATCGGGCCATCCCAGGCCGCACTGCTCGTAGCCCGGGAGGTTGGTCGCCGCCATCTGACCCAGCAGCAGCCAGCTGGCACTCCAGGTCGGGCTGAACATCTGTTCCCGCAGCACGCTCAGGTTGAGTGCGCCATAGGTGCCCCCGATGCCGTTGGTGAGCGCATCGAACTGCTTGAAGGCGCTGTTGCCGTTGAGATTGATCGAGCCCAACGATCCGCTCAGCACCAGGGAGGTGTTCCCCTCGCCCAGGACCTGATCGCTGCTGTTGCTGATCAACGAAGCGCGAAACACGCCCGCTTGCTTCTCATCGATGTTCAGCCGGTTGCGTTCATCGCTGAAGTGAACCCCTTCGCTGCTCAGCCGCAGCCAGAGGCTGCGGGTGTCCCTGCGCCACAGCGGCTGCTGCAGGCTCAGGCTCACCCCCGCGGTTTCACCGGTGTAGAGCACCGCACCGGTGTTGAACAAGCGGTAGCGCCCCGCATTGGCTGAGGCACTGAACAACAGACCATCCAGTCCCACGGGCCAATCGATTCCCAGCTGCAGCGGCGCCGTGCCGGTGCCCTGCCCACTGCCCCACCACGAGGGATTGAGCCAGATGCGTTCGCCGCGGCCGAGGTTGTTGGCTGAAGTGAATGTGGCCAGGGTCCGCAGCGTTCCCACGTAGCGGTTCAGGTGGTTGTCGACCTCCAGCAGCACGCTCTGGCGATTCCGATCCGCCAGTTCGAGCACAAGGATGCGCGCCTCAGCCTCGGCGCCGTTCTGTAGTCGCCCACGTACCTCCACGCCCCAGAGGTCGTTGAGCTTGAGCAGAGCTGATTCCAGTTTTCCCGGTCTCAGGGCGGAGCCAAGGGGAAGGGCGGCGGTCACGGTGCCGATGGCCAGTTCCTCGCTGAGCCGGTGTGCCATGGCTGGATCCACCGTCACGGCCGCGAGGATCAGGGGTTGGATCGCCAGGGTGAGTCCACCGCTGCCAGGCTCCGCCTGCACCGGATGAATGGCGACGGCCTGATCGCGCTGCCAGAACCACGTCTCGATCTCGCGCTGGATCTGCCGGAGTTGGTCGGTCTCGATCCTGCGGCCGATCCAGCCCTGCAGACTCTGTTCGAGGGGCTTGAGGTCGGGCAGGGAGCTCTGCAGCTCGAGTCTGCGCAGCTCCAGCAAGCCCGTCCAGGGCAGCGGGCCCTGCGGTGTGGCCTCAATCAGCGGAGTGGTGTCGGCCTCGGCGTCTTCGAGCTCGATCAGCCTCAGGCGCAGTTGGTCTTCCTGGAGGCGCTGCTGGAGCGACTGGCTGGGTGTGATCTGGGCCAGTAGGGGCGAGCTGGTGCTGAGTTCAATCAGAGCCAGAATCCCCAGCGGCCCGAGATGCTTCCCTGGCCTGCCATGGCTCACAGGCCGTTGATCCATTGCCGGCCCATGGGCACCAGGGAGCGACTCACCTCGCTCCATGGAAAGTCCGCTCCTGCTGCGTCGCGATCCCAGCTGAGCTCGCTGCCCAAGCCCTCATGCACGTCCTCCAGGGCCTGGGCGTAGGGGATCTCACGCAACGCGGCATAGGTACGCGCGATGGCGTTGATCTCGCCCGGGCTGCTCACGCCCTGCAGATAGCGATCACGCAGAACATCGGCGCTGTGCATGGCCCCGGGGCACAAGAGAGCAAGGTACCCAGCCTCAGTCCGGGGCATGGCAGATGCAACTGCTGTTGATGGCCATTCACATCCCCACTGTTGTCGGGTTCTGGTTCAGCCCAGGGCCTGCAGCACAACAGCCACGGCCACTCCGAGTGCAGCTGCAGCACCAATCACCTGGAGCACGCTCCAGCGCAGCTTGAGTTGTGCGATCAGCGCGGCGATCACCACCAGGGCAGGCCAGGGCAGAAACGCACCATTGCGGAAGAGCACCGGCCCGGCAAAGAACAGCGCCAGGCTGGCGATCACCCCCACCACCCCAGCGGTGATGGCACTGAGCGGGGCGCCAAAGCGCAGATCGCCTCGTGAGGCCTCTACCAGCGGCGCACCCGCCAGGATGAAGCCAAAGGAGGGCAGAAAGGTGAACCACACCGTGACCGCCACCGCCGCCAGAGCCAGCGGCCAGGGCGAGGTCGCTGCCGCCAGCGCCTGATTCCAGCCGCCCATGAAGCCCACGAAGGCCACCACCATGATCAGCGGGCCCGGCGTGGTTTCCCCCAGTGCCAAGCCATCGAGCATCTGACTCGCCGACAGCCAGCCGAACTGTTCCACCGCCCCCTGGGCCACATAGGGCAACACGGCATAGGCGCCCCCGAAGCTGAGCAGCGCCACCCGCGTGAAGAAGCGGGCCATCACAGCCAGGCTGCCGTTCCAGCCGCCGATCGCCACCACGGCAGCCAAGGGCACCACCACTGCCAATGCCCAGATCAACAAGGTGAGTGCCAGCTTGTGCTTCGAGAAACGGGCATGCTCCGGCGTGGCGGAGTCGTCGTCGTGCAGGGCGGCAACGGCGGGAGCTGAGGAGGCATCGAGGGCCAGGCTCCCCTGGCTCGGCCGACTCAGCAGCAGGGCCGGGCGCCAGCGCGACACCGCCAAGCCGATCAACGCCGCGGCGATCACTACCAGGGGATAGGGCGTGTTCCACACCGCCAGCGCCAGGAAGCCAGCCACAGCCAGGGCCACCTGCAGCGGTGTGCGCAGGGTGCGCCGCCCCACCCGCCAGGCCGCCATCAACACGATCGCCAACACAGCCGGCTTGAGTACCGCAAACACCGAAGCCAGCAGCGGCAGTTGCCCCCAGAGCGCATAGATGCTCGCGAGGGCCGTGAGCACCACCACCGAGGGGATCAGAAAGAGCGCGCCGGCGATCAAGCCGCCGGGTACCCCATGCATCAACCAGCCCAGATAGGTGGCCAGCTGCGTGGCTTCCGGCCCGGGCAACAACATGCAGTAGTTGAGCGCATGCAGATAGCGACGCTCCGAGAGCCAGCGGCGCTGCTCCACCAACTCCCGCTGCAGCAACGCGATCTGCCCGGCCGGCCCACCGAAGCTCACCCAGCCGAGCTTGAACCAGAAGCGCGAGGCCTCCGCCAGGGTCACCGGTTGCGTGGTGGTGGTCATGGCTTGTGGTGCAGGTGCAGGCACTCTCCGTTCATCCAGAGCATTGAGGAACCGGAGTCCACCGCTGTCCAGGCTTCATCGGTGGTGAGCGGTTCGGTGCTCAGGATCGTCACCACATCGGAGCTGGAGGTGAGCGGCGCGAAATCGATCTGCAGGGGCGGATCGGCGAGGGTGGCGGTGGTGAACGGTGCCCGTCGCGTGAGCCAATGCAGGCGGGTTGTGGCGGTGGCGAACAACCACTGGCCGTTGGAGATCAGGGCGTTGAAGGTGCCCATGCGGGCCAGTTCCGTGGCGTAGGCGTGCAGCTGGGTTGAGA
>JBDKGF010000188.1:0-10681 GCA_039798305.1 Cyanobacteriota bacterium | reverse complement strand
GGCGGGCCAGGCGCTGCAACACCGCTTCGGCTGCCGCGCGGCTGGCCTGTGCTTCGCCACCCGAAACGCCGGCATCGAAGAACCGCCAGTGCAACCGCAGACCTGCCACCCAGTCGGCGCTCTGAGTCGACATCTGGGGCGTGTTCATCGAGGCGCAGCAGCCGTTGAGATCGATCACCGGCTTGGTGAGCAGATCGGCGCCGCCGCCACCGGCGGCAAACAGCTGCAGGCTCGGGAGGAGTTGGGCCTGCCGGCGGTCGGCCTGACGCAGCAGGGCCTGGCGCTCCGCCGAGAGCTGCTCGAGGGCCGGGTTATCCCGCAAGCCAGCCACCACGGTGGCATCCAGCGGCAGCGGCCAGGGGGGTTGCAGCGCCACATCCGTCTGGGCCCGCAGCAGCGTGGTGAACGCCACGTTGAGCAGGTTGGTGAGGGCCTGGCGACGGCTCTGCCGCAGAGCTTGTGCCTGCTCCTGCCGGAAACGGCTCTGCTGCAGCGCCGCCTCCGCCCGCAGCAGATCGAGCCGCGGCACCAACCCCGAACCCTTCAGGGCCGCCACCTGATCACGCACCAGGGTGTCGTTGCGTACCACCGCCTGGCGGATACGCAGCAGCTGATCTGCCAACTGCAGGCCGTAGTAAGCCTCGCTCACCTGGAGCTGCAGCTGGCGCAGGGCATCGCCGTATTGCTCAAGGCTGGCGGTGAGGCGCTGATCCTGCTCCGCCAGGGCGGCGCCGCGCTCGAAGCTGATCAGCTCCCAATCCAGATCGAGGCTGCCCCAGGCGCTGCCCTGGTTGGCCTGGATCCGGTTCCAGCCGTTCTCCGCCACGAGAAACGCTGCACCCGGAGCCGGAGCCGCTGGATAGATAGCGGCGTTGTCCTGGAGCACCAGGTTGTAATCGCTGCGCTGGGCAAAGGAACCGCCCAGATTGAGTGCAAGCCGCGGCCAGAACCGACCCATCACCGAGCGTTTCAAGCCACGCATCTCGGCGATACGGGCGCGGCGCTCAGCCAGATCAGGGTTATTGGCCACCGCCACGCTGAGGGCCTGGGCCAGGCTGAGCACCCGTTCCTGGGGTTGATCGGCGGCGGCGGCCGTCAGGGGCGCCGCCTGGGGATCCGGAGCTTGCAGGGCGGGATCCGAGAGGCTGAACACCGGCGAACTGGCAGCTTGAGGCCGCAGCGCCCCATCCAACTCCAGCAGATCGCGTTCGAAGGAGGCCAACGAGCGCACTAACCCCGGCGATGGCGGCACAACTGAATTGAGCGGCACCGCAGCAACGGCCGCGGTTGACAGCCAGAAGCCGGCCCCCAGCCGCACACTGCCCCGCACCAGCGAACGCAAGACCATCAGGACGCCGGTCGATCCATCGCCACCGCGCTCTCACGCTTGGCCCGCTGGGCCATGTCGTGCAGGCCAACGCTGGTGCGCGCCAGGCAGCCGATCGAGAAACAGATGCAGGCGCTGCCCATCAGCCCCCAGTGCACCCGGCCGCTGAAGGCATGGATCTTGGTCACCGTCAACAGCACCGCCACCGCCGTGGCCCAGGGGATGCCGATGATCAGCAGAACAGTGGAACGCTTCATACCGGTGGCGCTCAATGCAACACCAGGTGCTCGAGCTGCTGCTCAGCGGCGCTGCGGCGGCGGTTGAGCTGAGCCAGCACCCACGACACCTTGCACACACAGCCGATCGAGAAGCAGATCGAGGCGCTGCCCAGCAGACCCCACCCGTGGCCATGCAGGCTGAAGTCCTCAGCCAGCAGCAGGCGGAAGGCCAGGATCACCATCAGCGAAGCGGCAATCCAGGGGCCGTGAACCCAGAGGAGGAGGTAGCGGGCCATCGGGGGTCACGGATGTTGCCGGAGCCCCCGGAGGATCGCACTGACTGAGGCCGACCTCAACCCTCGCGCAGCCACTGGGCCGCGTCGCAGGCGTGATACGTGAGGATCAGATCGGCGCCAGCCCGCTTGAAGCAGAGCAGGGTTTCGAGCACCACAGCCCGCTCATCAATCCAGCCCTTCTCGGCCGCCGCCTTCACCATCGCGTATTCCCCGCTCACGTTGTAGGCCGCGATCGGCAGCTCGCTTTCCTCGCGCAGGCGATGAATGATGTCGAGGTAGGCCAGGCCTGGCTTCACCATCATGATGTCGGCCCCTTCCTGCTCATCGAGCTGGGCTTCGGTGATCGCTTCGCGGGCGTTGGCCGGATCCATCTGATAGGTGGATTTGTCCTTGGGGATCGGCTTGCTGGCCGCCGCGCGGGGCGCTGAATCCAGAGCCTCGCGGAAGGGGCCGTAATAAGCGGAGGCGTATTTGGCCGTGTAGCTGATGATCCCCACGTGCTCGAAACCCTCTTCGTCGAGGGCTTCGCGGATCGCGCCAACGCGGCCATCCATCATGTCGCTGGGGCCAATCAGATCCGCGCCGGCGCGGGCCTGGGCCACGGCCTGCTTGCACAGGATCGCCACGGTCTCATCGTTGAGCACCACGCCCTCATCGCTCACGATGCCGTCATGGCCGTCGCAGGAGTAGGGATCGAGGGCCACGTCGGTCATGATCGCCATGCCCGGGTGCACCTCCTTGAGTCGGCGGATGGCGCGGGGGATCAGGCCGCCCTCGTTGAAGCACTCAGCGCCGTCTTCGGTTTTCAGACCGTCGGCCACCTTGGGGAACAGCACCACGCAGCGGATGCCGAGATCCCAGGCGCGGCCCACCTCCTGCACCAACCCCTCGAGGCTCCAGCGCTGGCAGCCCGGCATGGCGCCGATGGGCTCGTTGCTGGCGCCCTCATGCACAAACAACGGGTAGATGAAGTCGGCCGCGCTGAGGGAGGTCTCCCGCACCATCGCCCGCAGGGCAGGGGAACGACGCAGACGGCGGGGGCGGTAGGTGAGCTCCATCAGAACGGGCGCTGAGCCTTCAAGCAGGGCCGGATCCTACGGACGCTGACCTTCAGCTCACATCGAGCTCCAGCTTCACCACATCCACCGGTCCGCGGCCTTCGGCGTTGAGCTCTCTGGCGGCACGCAGGGCGGCCTCGTGAGCATGAAAGAGATGAGCTGTTTCAGGAGCCGCCACCTCCGTCAACGACTGACCATCGGAGGCAATGGCCAGAAAGCGACCACTGGCCAGCACCTGGATCACATAGCGCTCCGGCTGGGTGCAGTCCTGGGGATGGGCCGGATCGAGATGGGGTGACCAGAAATGCAGCACCGGCTTGCTCAGCGGACTGGGCCCCATCACCGTAATCAGTTTCAGCAGGGAGACCAACCCCGACTGACATAAGATATTGCAACTCATTCGCAATAGCGGGCTGGCATGGACGCATCGCTCCGGCTGGTGGATCTGCCCACAGGTGCGACGGCCACGGTGCTGTCGCTCAGTGCCGATCAAGGCCTGCGGCAACGGCTGGAGGCCCTTGGTCTGCGGCAGGGGCAGGCGGTGCAGGTGCTGCGGCGCGGCTGGTGGTCCGGCCCGCTGCACGTGCGCGTCGGCATGACCGAATTGATGATGCGCCGCCGCGACGCCGCCCGGGTGAGCCTGGCCGCGTGAGCACCCTTGCTGTCCTCGGCATGCCCAACACGGGCAAGTCGACCCTGTTCAACCGGCTCACCGGCCACCACGCCCATATCGGCAACTGGCCAGGCCTCACAGTGGATCTGATGCAGGCCGACCTGCACCTCGAGGGCCGCAGCCTGCAGCTGGTCGACCTGCCAGGCATCTACGACTTACGCGGCCACAGCGACGACGAAGCAGTGGTGCGCCGGTTCCTCGAGCAGACCCCTGTGGATCTTCTGCTGGTGGTGCTCAATGCCAGCCAGCTCGATCGCCAGCTGCGGCTGGCCCTGCAGGTGCAGAGCCTCGGCCTGCCTGCAGTGGTGGCGCTGAACATGGCCGATGAGGCCACACGCTTCGGGGTGAGGATCAACGCCGAGAGCCTCAGTGCAGCCCTCGGCCAACCGGTGCTCCCCCTCAGCGCCAAATACCGCCAGGGTCTCGAGACCCTGCAGCACACCCTGCTCGCCCAGCTGGACGCACGGGCCGGACACGCAGCCGAAGTGCCCCAACAGCTGGAGGAACGGCTGGCGGCCGTGGATGCCGATCTCGAGGGCGCCATGGCCGACCTGGTGCAGCGCTGCGTCACCCTGCCGGGCCGCTGGCGGGACAGCCGCAGCCGGCGCCTTGACTCCGTGCTGCTGCATCCGCTCCTGGGGTTGCCCCTGTTCTTGCTGGCGATGGCCCTGATGTTCCAGGGCATCTATGCGATCGGGGTGCCTGTGCAGGAAGCCCTCGGCGGGCTGCTCGATCAGTTCGGCCAGCTGGTGCTCAAGCCCCTGCTGGCACCGCTGCCCGCCCTGCTGCAGGGGTTCCTGCTCGAAGGGCTTTATCAGGGCCTGGGCACGGTGATGGCCTTCCTGCCCGTGATCGCCCTGTTCTTCCTGGCGATGGGGGTGGTGGAGGACAGCGGCTATCTCTCCCGGGCGGCCTACCTGATGGATGCCTTCATGGAGCGGATCGGTCTGGATGGCCGCAGCTTCGTGCTCTCACTGATGGGCTTCGGCTGCAACGTACCGGCAATCCTTGGCACCCGGGTGATGCGCGATCGCGGGCTGCGCCTGCTCTCGATGCTGGTGATCCCCTTCTCGCTGTGCTCCGCCCGCCTGAACGTGTTCCTGTTCATGGCGGCGGTGTTCTTCCCGCCGCGCATCGGGGGCCTGGTGATCTTCGGCCTGTATCTGATGAGCTTCGCAGCGGCCATGCTCACCGCCCTGCTGTTCCGCGGCCGCTTCCCCAGCAATGAGCCGCTGGTGCTCGAGCTACCGCCCTACCGGCTGCCCACGGCCGGGCAGATGCTCAGCCGCGCCTGGAGCGAGGTGAAGCACTTCTGGCTCTGGTCGCGGCGGTTCATCATCTTCGGTGTGGTGGCGGTGTGGCTGCTGAACAACCTGCCGGTGGGGGTGGAGCCGGCCTCCAGCGCCAGCCTGGCCGGCCAGCTCGGCACCCTCACCCAACCGCTGCTGGCGCCGATCGGCATCAACCCCAAGCTGGCCGTGGCCCTCCTGTTCGGCTTCATCGCCAAGGAAATCGTGCTGGGGGGCCTGGCGGTGATCTACGCCCAGGCGGATCCAGCCGCACTCAGCCGCGCCATTGCCAGTGACGTGAGCTGGCCCCAGGCGCTCAGCTTCATGCTGTTCACGCTGCTCTACACGCCCTGCCTCTCCACCGTGGCGGTGATCCGCAGTGAATCGAAAAAACTGAGCTTCACGCTGCTGAGCGTGGCCTGGTCGCTGCTGCTCGCCTGGCTGGTGAGCTTTGTGGCCTTCCAGACCATCACGTGCCTGAGCTGATCAGGTCCAGTTGCCACCGAACATGTCGTCATAACCCTCATAGGGGTCGTATTCGGCCCAGCCAGGGCTGGCTTCATCGAACAGGCCGTAGCGAGCGGCCTCGTCATCCATCAGCGTGTTGCCGGTGGGTCGGGTGTCGCAGGTGACGCCGCCGCCGCTGGCGGGCTGGCAATCGGTGAACTCCACCCCGGCCTGAACAGGCAGCGCCGCAGCCAACACCAGCAGCGAAACAAGCCACCGAATCATGGACGCCACGCGGGGTGCACTGAGATGATGGCGCCTCCCGTGAGCCTGAGCGCGATGTACACCGACTGGACCGCCGTTGCCCTGTTGCTGCTCACCGCGGCCCCACTGCTTCTGGTGGTCGCCACCACGGCATTTTTCATCTGGCGCCAGAAATCGAAGCGCTGACATCCGCACAGGCTCCTCGGGGCCAACGTTTGCAGGGTTCAGCGACCGGCGGCGCCGCTTGATCGGGCAAACCGAACACGGTTTCAAACACGGGTGTCTGGCCCTGCCCCAGACACTCCAGGCAGGTGCGGTAGCCGACAGCCTCGGTGCGAAGGACACCGCTACCTCCACAGCAGCTGCAGGCACGGCCCCTGGCCTGAGCGCCTTGCTGAGAGCTTGTCATCGTGAATCGCGCTGATGCCGGTCACTCTGGAGAGTTTTCAGCCGTTTGATCCCGAAGCCTTCCTTAAGCCTTCAGCAGGCCTCGTGAGCGCGGCCTGCAGGCTCTGGAGACTGCAGTGCTGCAGCAGTTCAGCGCTGCTGAGGCGGCTACCGGTCGGAACCAGCCGCAGGCTCGCGGCCATCAGCCCCACCACCGCGGGGGGATCCAGGCCCTGATCGCTCAGGCTGTCGAGGCCGCAGCCGCCATCCCGCTTGGACAGGCGCCGGCCCTGATCGTCCCGCCACAGCGGCAGATGCCAGTAGCGCGGTGGTGCAGCGTCGAGCTCACGCATCACCGCCACCTGGGGCGCCGTGGCACTCCAGAGGTCGTTGCCGCGCACCACATCGGTGATACCCAGGGCCAGCTCATCCACAGCGGTGGCCAGGTGATAGGCCAGGAAACCATCGGCGCGGCGCAGCACCACATCGCCCACCTCCGTCTCCGCCTCAAGGCTGCCGCACTGGGCCAGCTGCTCAGCCCAGGCCAGCACGCCAGGCCTGAGCTGCAGCCGCCAGCTGGGCAAACGCCCCTGCTGCGGGCCCCAGCCGATGGCACGGTCGCGGCAGATGCCGGGATACACGGGCGTGGCGCCATGGGGCGCGGAGACATCCGCCAGCATCCGGCGGCTGCAGCGGCAGGGATAGAGCCGTCCGCTGCGGCGTAGCGCCGAGAGCACCGTGCCGTACAGACCACGACGCTCGCTCTGACGGATCAGCGGCCCATCCCACTCCAGGCCCAGGAGGCTCAGATCACTGAGAATCGCGGCCTCGGCGCCCGCCCGGTTGCGGGGGGTGTCGAGATCGTCGATCCGCAGCAGCCACTCACCACCCTGCAGCCGGGTGATCAGCCACGAGAACAGGGCGGTGCGCAGGTTGCCCAGGTGCAGGCGACCGGTGGGGGATGGCGCAAAGCGCCCGCGGTTGCCGCGGCGGCAGACGAGCTGGCGCTGCAGATGCTCAGGCAACACAGGGCTGGGGCGGGCAGCGGGGGACGTTCAGCATCCCGCAACCACCCACAAAAAAAGGCGGTCCGCAGACCGCCCCAGTCGCCGGTGGCATGGCGGCGATCAGCCCTGAACGCGGTCCTTGAACAGCTTGCCGGCGGTGAAGGCGGGAACGCGCTTGGCGGGAATCTTGATCTTGTCGCCGGTCTTGGGGTTCAGACCCTGACGGGCGGAACGCTCGCGGGGTTCAAAGGAGCCGAAACCGAGGATCGACACCTTTTTGCCTTCCACCACCGAATCAATGATGGTGTCGATGGCGGCGTCCACCACCTGGGCAACGTCGGTTTTGGTCAACTCGGTGCGGGCGGCAACGAGGTTGACGAGATCAGCTTTGTTCATCGGACTGGGGAAGAAGCCTCTGGGTCAGTAGCAGCCGGGCGGCTCGGGAACACCGACCGCCACTGGGTTCAGCGCGCCAATGGTATGGGGGTTCGCAAGGCCCGGCAACCATCGGAGCCCTTTTGCAGCCACGGTTTTGCCACTTTGGCGAGGCAGCGGCCACCCCTGCGAGGCCAATCGCCCCTCAAACGGGCAGCTGACCGGCCAGCGCAGCCAGGTCGAGCTGATCCAGCAGCAACCGCGCCGACGGCACCAGCGCTTCACCCCGCAAGGCGCCCAACCCGGCGCCGCTGGCCAGCCACTGCGGCTGCTCCGGTGGCAGCCAGGTGCGCAGGCGCTCCAGGCTGCGCAGCCAGCGTCCCCAGTGGAAGCTGCGGCGCGTGCGCAACGGGCCCGCCGCACCTGGAGCCAGTGGGCTCAACAGCCGGCCGCAGAACAGGATCGAGGGCTGCTCCACCAGCAGCACGGCCGCTCCGGGGCTGGGGCCTGGCGTCCACAGCAGCTGCAGCCCGGGCTGCAGGGCCGCCCCGTCGCCGAACGTGATCAGCTGCTGCACCCCCGGCAATAGATAGGCCTCCTGCTCCTGCACATGCACGGGCCACCCCAGAGCCTCCTGAAAGCGGCGCACGCGGCCGTGCCCTTCCCGGCCCGTGAGCACGATGCGGCCCGCGGGCTGCTGCTGCAGAAAAGCCAGATTGGCGTCGTTGTAGGCCGGGCAATCGATCAACACACCAGAGCCCCCAGCCACCGGCTGATCAAGCCACCAGGAGCTGCCGCCCTGGGTGTCGCGGTTGGGGGCAAACAGCCAGAGCCCCTCCTGAACCTGCCGAGGCGGGCGCCCAGCGGCCGTGGGTTGTGCTTGGAGCCGTGACATCGGGGGGCAGGACCCGCAGGCAACACCTAGCTTGTGGCAGCGGCCTGCTGGCTCCGGTGCGCACGATCCGACTGGGACAACCCTGGCCCCTGGGGTCGAGCGCCACCGAACAGGGCGTGAACTTTTCCCTGGTGGCCCCGATGGCCACCAGGGTTGAACTGTTGCTGTTTCCGGCGGGCAACGCGCCGGAACCCGATCAGGTGGTGGAGCTCGACCATCGCCACCGCTCAGGCGACATCTGGCATGTGGAGGTGAGCGGAGTCGGCATCGGCTGCTGCTACGCCTACCGGGTGTTCGGCCCGCTACTGCCGGGCCGCCACGGCTTCAACCCCTCCAAGCTGCTGCTCGACCCCTGCGCCCGGGCGATCACCGGCTGGGATGTCTACCGCCGGGCCGACGCCGTTGGGGCGATGCCGAACACCGCCAGCTGCCTCAAGGGGGTGGTGACGGAGCGCGACCGCTTTGATTTCCGCGCCGCGCCCCGGCCGCGCCACAGCTGGCAGCGCACCGTGATCTATGAGCTGCATGTGGGCGGCTTCAGCCGCGGCCCCGGCAGCCCGGTGAGCGAAGCCGCGCAGGGCACCTATCTGGGGCTGATCGAAGCGATTCCCTATCTGAAGGAGCTGGGCATCACCACGGTGGAACTGCTGCCGGTGATGGCCTTCGACCCGCATGATGCCCCGGTAGGCCGGCTCAACTACTGGGGTTACAGCCCCTTGAGCTGGATGGCGCCCCATCACGCCTATCAGCAGGGCGACGATCCGCTGCAGATCCGCCACCAGGTGCGCCAGCTGGTGACGGCCTGCCACCAGGCCGGGCTGGAGGTGCTGGTGGATGTGGTCTACAACCACACCTGCGAGGGCAACCAGGCGGGGCCCACCCTGAGCTGGCGCGGCATCGATGACCGGAATTACTACCACCAGAACGCCAGGGGCGACTACCTCGATGTGAGCGGCTGCGGCAACTCGATCGCCGCCAACCGGCCCCATTCACGCCGCCTGATCCTCGAATCGATGCGCTGCTGGGCCCTGGAGCTGGGGGTGGATGGCTTCCGCTTTGATCTGGGCATCGCCCTCAGCCGCGGCGAAGAGCTCACCCCCCTCGATCACCCCCCCCTGTTCGAGGAGATCGAGGCGGATCCCGAGCTCGCTGATCTGAAGCTGGTGAGCGAACCGTGGGATTGCGGCGGCCTGTACCGCCTGGCCGATTTCCCCGCCCGGCGGGTCGGCGCCTGGAACGGCCGCTTCCGCGACGACGTGCGCCGCTTCTGGAAAGGCGATGAAAAGAGCTGCTGGCCCATGGGGCAGCGCCTGGCCGGCAGCCCCGATCTGTTCGGCGGTCAGCCGGCGTTGCTGGGCCGCAGCATCACCTTCCTCACCGCCCACGACGGCTTCACCCTCGCGGATCTGGTGAGCTACAGCCAGAAACACAACCTGGCCAACGGCGAAGACAACCGCGACGGCGATAACCACAACAACAACTGGAATCACGGCGCCGAAGGGCCCAGCACCGATGCGGCTGTCATGGCTCTCCGCAACCGCCAGCTGCGCAACCTACTGAGTTCACTGCTGCTCAGCCCAGGGGTGCCGATGCTGCTGATGGGCGACGAAGTGCGCCGCAGCCAGGGGGGCAACAACAACGCCTGGTGCCAGAACAACGTTCTGGGCTGGATGCACTGGCAGCCGGATGCCGACGACCTGGCCCTGCGGGTGTTCGTGCAGCGGCTGATCCATCTGCGGCACCACCTGGCGGATCTGCTCAACCCCGAGATCCCGCACCCGGAGGCAGGCAAGGCCCTGCGCTTCGATCAGGCCGGCCATCTGCTGCGCCAGTGGGATGGCGTGAAGCTGGGCCAACCGGATTGGGCCAACTGGTCCCACACCCTGGCCTGGAGCCTCAATGACCGCGAGCACGGCCCCCTGATCTGGTGTGGCATGAATGCCTATCACGAGGATCTCAGCTTTGAGATCCCCAGCTGCAGCAGCGGCTGGAAGCGGGTGATCGACACCCATCAACCCAGCGGCGAGGATCTGCCACCCGAGGCTCCGCCGATCTCGGGGAGCAGCATCACCATCGGGAGCCGCAGCCTGGTGTTCCTGGTGGCCACGCCTCTGATGGAGGGCTATCGGCTGTAAGCGGGCTGCGGGAATCGAACCCGCATCATCAGCTTGGAAGGCTGAGGTTTTACCACTAAACTAAGCCCGCAGCAGTACAAACGCATTACGCGCTGTCGCTGAGCTGGCGTTCGATGAGATTCACGCCGGCTGCAGCATTATGACCTGCGTTCGGTACAGACCCGTTGTCCGCCGCCAACCCAGTTGCCCCAGCCGCACCCTTTGATGCGGCGAGCCTTCGGGGCCTGGCACGGTTGCGGCTGCTGGTGGCCTACGGACTGGGCGATGCCGGCACGGGCATGGCCGCCTCCCTGATCGGCTTCTACCTGTT
>JBDKGF010000187.1:0-10379 GCA_039798305.1 Cyanobacteriota bacterium | reverse complement strand
GGAGCGCGGCAGCAGCGGGCCGCCGCCGGCCTGGCTGGTGGTGGAACTGAGCAGCTACCAGATCGAATCCGCACCGGCCCTGGCCCCACGCATCGGGGTGTGGACCACGCTCACCCCCGATCACTTGGAGCGTCACGGCACGCTCGACAACTACCGGGGGATCAAACGCAGCCTGCTCGAGCGCTCCGGGGTGCGCATCCTCAACGCCGACGACCCCGATCTGCGCAGCCGCGCCACCAGCTGGGATCACGCCCGCTGGGTCACAGCCGGCAGCCGCGACCAGGCCCGAGCCGCAGGGATTGAGCCCCATCTCTGGATCGAAGCCAACCAGGTGTGCCAGGCCAGTGGGCCGCTGCTACCGGCCGATGCCCTGGCCATGCCCGGCACACACAACCGCCAGAACATGCTGATGGCCGTGGCCGTGGGGCTGGAGGTGGGGCTCAGCGCCGCTGCCATGAACGCAGCGCTGCGCTGTTTTCCCGGCGTCCCCCATCGGCTCGAGCACATCCGCCTGCTGGATGGAGTGGCCTGGTTCAACGACAGCAAGGCCACCAATTACGACGCAGCCGAAGTGGCACTCAAGGCACTGCAGGGCCCCCTGGTGGTGCTGGCCGGCGGCGAGGCCAAGCAGGGCGACGCTGATGGCTGGATTGCCGGGTTGCGGCGAGAGGCCAGGGCGGTGGTGCTGTTCGGCGCCGCACGGGAAAGCTTCCGGGAACGGCTTCAGGCCAGTGCTTACGACGGAGCGATTCACACGGTGGAGGGGCTCAGCGAGGCGGTGCCCCTGGCACGACTGATCGCCGCCGAGCGCAACTGCCGAGCCGTGCTGCTCTCACCGGCCTGCGCCAGCTTTGATCAATACCGGGATTTCGAAGCCCGCGGGGATCATTTCCGCCAACTGGTGCAGAGCCTCTGACCCGAATGAGTGCCATCGGTGCTGCACCGCTAACCTCGCGGCACCGACCCCAGCAGCGATGGCCCATTGGCTGATGAAAAGCGAGCCCGATGTTTACGGGATCGAGCATCTTCAGCGGGAAGGCACAACGCTCTGGGATGGGATCCGCAACTATCAGGCACGCAATTTCATGCGCGCGATGCAAATCGGCGATCGCGCATTCTTCTATCACTCCAATGCCAAGCCACCGGGCATCGTGGGACTGATGGAGGTGATTGAAACAGGGCTTGTCGACCCGAGCCAGTTCGATCCCACCAACAAATACTTCGACCCGAAATCCAGCCCGGACAAACCCCGCTGGGATTGCGTGAGGCTGCGTTATGTGGGCACCTTTGGCGACCTGCTGAGCCTTGATGCTCTGCGCGAGCAGTTCAGCGTGGAGGAGCTGCCGGTGGTGCGCAACGGCAACCGGCTCTCGATCCTGCCGGTGCCGGATGCCAGCGCCCAGCGCCTGCTGGAACTGTTGGGGCCTCTGTGAGGCCGGTCCGACTGAACAGCTGGGGCGCCTTCCGGCAAAGCTGGGCTGGCCTCAGCCGCCAACCGCTGTTGCTGGTCTTCAGTCTGAGCGCGCTTGGCACCCATCTGCTCGGCTGGGCCCTGTTCGCTGCCGCTGAACCGGTGGACAGCGGTGTGCTGGCCGCCCTGCTGCATCTGAGCGGAATTGCGCTGTACGGCGGCAGCCTGATCTGGATGATCGAGGGCTTCACGCTCGCTGGCCTGGCCATCGCCCGCGGGCAGAGCATCCACTGGCATGAGCTCAGCCCAGCCGAATGCCGCCACAGTGGACGCCTGTGCCTCCACCTCATCCTGCTGGCTGGAGCCCTGGGGGCCGTGGCGCTGATCACCGGCGTGTGCTGGTCGTTGGCGCTGCTGCTGCTGCCCGGATTGAGCGCCGTTCCAGCCCTGATCGGCCTGATCGCCGCAGGGGCTGTCGTGATCAGCCAGCTGTTCGGGCCCTGCCTGGTGCTGGACACGCGCCTGAAGGGCATCGCTCTGTTCCGCCAGGGGATGTGGCTGCTGGAACACCACGGGCCGGGGCTGCTGCTGCTCTGCAGTGGCCTGATCACGCTGCTCTGTATCCCTGTTCTGATCGGGCTGGTGGCGGAAGGGCTGAGCCCGGGTCTCGGCCCACCGAGCACGGTCCTGGCCCTGGTGGTGGTGTTGCCGCTGCTGACCACCACCGTGACGAGCGCCTACGTGCAGCTGCGGCCGGCGCTCCAGAACGCCCCTCCGGTCTGAACGCCGCCCTCAGCCGATCGGATCGGTGAAGCGGCGCTGCTGGGGAAACAGGTTGGCCAGATAGCAGCGGGTGATCTCACGGGTCTGCACGCCGTTCTGCACGAGAAAGCCGGCGAGGGCCGCTTGAAACAGGCGGTATTGATCCCAGTTGGGATGCGCCTCGATGAACCCCTGCATCGACTGCAGCAGGGCTTCGGGCACCTCAGCGCGCATGCTCACCGTACCGGCACTGTCCATCCAGATCTCCCGTTGACCCCCACACGTTCTCCACAAGGCCGAGCCGCGGTCAAGCAGCCAGAGATTCCCCCATTCCCAACCATTCTCAGAGCAAGAACCCAGTTGCTGCAGGGCATCCGAGGCTGTCAACCGCAGCCCGCCCCGGGAACCTGGCCGGCGAGGCAACCGCTGTCAACGGGAAAGCGCTGAACAGCCCCGTTCTCCCCAGGGGCGCGCACAGCCGGGGCGCCGGCCGCATGGGGTTGTGGAAAAGCCGGGCAAAAGCCTGGGGAAGAGAGGCACAGCATTGGGAGAACGGCTGCGATCAGCAGTGCTGATCAACGGCGCGATCTCGTGGCTGATCTCGTGGCCGCTCCCGGCCAACGCAGCTCAGGCAAGCTGAGCTGCATGACCATTGCTCTGCTTGGAACGGGCCTGCTCGGCAGCGCCATCGCCACCCGGCTGCTGGCCTGCGGCCACAGCCTCAGCGTGTGGAACCGTGATCCCGAACGCTGCCGGCCGCTGGTGGCGCTCGGCGCCCGGCAGGCCGCCAGCGCAGCCGCAGCGGCGGCGGCGGCCGACTGGTTACTCACGGTGCTCAGCGACGGCCCCACCACCCACCGGGTGCTGATCGATCAGGTGGGGGAGCAGCTCCGGGACCGCCGGGTGATTCAGATCGGCACCATCAGCCCTGTGGAAAGCCAGCAGCTTGGGGATGCGGTGATCGCCCTGGGCGGCTCGTATCTCGAGGCACCGGTGCTGGGCAGCCGGCCGGAAGCCCTGGAGGGCACGCTGCAGCTGATGACAGGTGGGCCAACGGAGCTGATGCAGGCCGCCCTGCCGCTGCTCCAGCAGCTCTGTCCGGAACCGGTGCATCTCGGGCCGGTGGGCAGCGCCATGACGGCCAAGCTCGCCCTCAACCAGCTGATCGCCAGCCTCACCCATGCCTTCAGCCTGTCGCTGCACCTTGTGCAGCGGGGTGGTGTGGCGGTGGAGCCGTTCATGGAGCTGCTGCGCAGCAGTGCCCTCTATGCACCCACGTTCGATAAGAAGCTGCAGCGGGAGCTCAGCGGCGACTACGCCAACCCCAACTTCCCCACCGCCCACCTGCGCAAGGACCTCAATCTGTTCATCACGGCGGCAGAACAGGCTGGGCTCAACAGCGAGGGGCTGTCTGGACTGGCTGCCCTGCTGGAACGCTCCAGCGGCGCCGGCCTGGATGCCCTCGACTACTGCGCTCTGCACCAGCTCACGGCTGGCCGAACAGCTGCTGAAGAGCCTGGCTGAAGGGCCGGGCCGCCTCCGCAGACCAGCTGCCTTCCAGCGCCCGTTGTCCCGGCGCGGGGGTGAGCATCACCCGCAACGACCACCGGCAACGGTCCCCCTCAATCGCCAGCCACCAGGGATCGCGCTCGAGTTCGAGCTCGATCGCCTCCTCCTCCATCAGTTGGTCCACAAGGCTCTGATGCTGAGCCACCAGATGGGCCACAGCATCGCGCAGGGCCTCGGCCTCAGGCTCGGTGAGCTCCACGGCCCAGCCTTCGCCGGCCATCAACACTGAAAAGGGTTGCCGACTGCCATCCCAGGCCAACCGCCAACCCTCTCCTTCTCGTTCAATCACTGCAGGGACACTGCTCAGCCAGGCAGCAGATCAGGCTGATCCTGTTCATCGCTCAGCTCGATGATGGCGCGCTGCACCGGCTTCACCATTGAATCCTCGAGCAGACCATCGAAGTCGTCAAAACGACGCTGCTTGGCGCGGAAGGCGATCCTCACGGTGGTCAGGTAGCGGTTGCTGGAGTGCCGAACCAGGCTCTCGGCGCGCTGAGCGAGCTCCTTGGGGCTGACGTTGACGCCGAGATACATGAACTAATCACCGATGAATTCATCGTAGGTCAGGAGGCTGCTGGGCAACGGCACACGCACCGGGAACACCAGGGGCTCGGCGCCCGGGGCCAGCAAACGGATCTCCCGCACCAGCGCAAGGGCTTCCAGAGGCGGCCGCAGCAGCTCAACCAGGCGGCAGACCAGAGCCCGGTGAGCGCAGTCGCGGCATTCGATGCGCAGGCCACTCCAGCCGCGGGATACCCGGCAGGCCCGCAGCGGATCCAGACGCCGCAACAGCTCCGGATCCTCCCGATAGAACGACAACACGGCCTGAACCACACGCTCCATCGCCCCTCCCGCCTGCTGGAGACCCGCTGGTCTCACCATGCAGGCGAAGACTGCGCCACGCTCGGAGGCGTTGTCTTCCCTTCAGCTTTCATCCGTGGCCGGCACCCTTGCCATCGACCTGGGCAGCACCACCACCGTGGTGGCCTACCAAGGCAGCGGTGATGCCACCCCAGCACTGCTGGATCTGGCGCCGATCAGCGCCAGTGAACCCAGCGTGGTGCCCAGCCTGATCTGGCTGCGCGATGCCAGATCAAGCCAGCCCCTGATCGGCCGGCAGGTGATCGAGGCCGGCCTGCTCGAGCAGGGTGGGGCAGGCCTGCATCGCGACTTCAAACGCCGCATCGGCGCCGGCTGCACGCCAACTTCAGAGGCGGAGCCATACGAGGGCTGGCTCAGCCCGGAGCAGAGCGGCCAGCTCTTGCTGGAGCAGATCTGGCAGCGGCTGCCGGAGCACGTGCGGCCCCAGCGGCTCGTGCTCACAGCCCCGATCGACAGCTACAGGGGCTATCGCCAGTGGTTGCTCGAGGCCACCAGCCAGCTGGAGGTCCCGGAGATCGCCCTGGTGGATGAACCCACGGCGGCCGCGATCGGAGCGGGGCTGCCGCCGGGCAGTCGGGTGCTGGTGATCGATGTGGGCGGCGGCACGACCGATCTGTCGCTGGTGGCGCTGGAAGGAGGCGAGGGCAAGGCGGCGCCGATTGCTCAGTTGCTGCGCTTCGGCGGCCGGGATCTCACGGCCAGCCGCCAGAGCCTGCGCACCGCCCGGGTGCTGGGCAAGGCAGGTGTGGCCCTGGGCGGGCGCGATCTGGATCGCTGGATCGCGGCTGATCAGGTGGAGCGCAACGGCGCCCTGCTCGGGGTGGATCCCACAACCCCCTCCCTGCTGCACTGCTGCGAGCGGCTGAAGTGCCAGCTCAGCGATGCAGAGGAGGCCCTCACCCTGTGGAGCCCTGGCCCCGATGAACGACCAGTTGAACTACGTCTAAGCCGCGCCCACCTGGAGGAGCTGTTGCGCCGTCGCCAGCTGTTGGCACTGCTCGATGACCTGCTGGAGCAGGTTCTGGCTGCGGCCAGGAGCTGCGGCGTGGAGGCGCAGCAGATCGATGCCGTGCTGCCCGTGGGGGGGAGCAGCCGGCTGCCGCTGATCCGTACCTGGCTGCAGGAGCGGCTGCCCCAGGTACCGCTGCGGCTGGAGCGGCCCGTGGAGGCCGTGGCCCTGGGAGCACTGCGGCTCACCCCTGGCGTGACGGTGAAGGATGTGCTGCAGCGAGGGGTCTCCCTGCGCTGCTGGGACCAACGCAGCGCCGAGCACCGCTGGCATCCGCTGTTTCTACCCGGTCAACCCTGGCCCAGTGAGCAGCCCCTGACCCTGCGGGTCGGCTGCAGCCGCCCCCAGCAGACGGACCTGGAGCTCGTACTGGGCGAACCGCGGGTGGAGGAGCGCAACGAGGTGGTGTTTATGAACGGCCTACCGGTGCTGCGGCGCCAGAGTGCCGGCACGGCAGCGGTGGACGCCTGGGCTGAACAGCCCGCTCCGATCCCGCTCACACCAGCCGGCGAACCAGGAAGCGATCGCCTGGAGCTGCGCTTCGCCATCAACAGCCACGGTGATCTGATTGTGGAAGGGCGTGATCTGAACAGCGATCAACCCGTGCCGCAGCAACGCCTCGGCAGCGTGCGCTGACGTGCCGGCTGCAGGGCTGCACCCGCTGGGGTGATCCGGGGTACATCGATCCATAGAACGGATGGATTGATCGGGCATCCCCTTGGCCATCCGCCGGCACCGCCTCCCGCGTTTCTGGCTGGTGCTCACCCTTGGGCTGGTGGCCGCCGGCGTGGGCTCGGCCTACTGGTGGGAAAAGCAACTGCCACAGCGCCTTGAGCGTGCCGCTGAGCAGGGCCGCCTCGACGACTGCCTGCGCTATGGCGAACAACTGGCCGCTCTGCGTTGGTTGGGGGGCAAGGCCCCGCTGGAACAGGGCCGCTGCCGACGCCTCAAGGCGCAAGAGCTCTGGCGCAAGGGAGCCTGGGCTGAAGCGCTGAAACTGCAGCTGCAACTGGTGAATTCGGGCACCAGCACTCCCGCGGATCAACAACAGCTGCTCAGCTGGCAGCAACAGCTGGAAACTCGGGCGCTGAACCTCTACCGCGAAGGCCGCCTGGAGGAAGCGCTGAAGCTGCTCCGTGCGCTCAATGCCGCCCACAACGCCAGCGGAACCACCCTGGGGGATCAGCTCAGTGAAGACTGGAATCGGCAGAAATTCCTCAAGCAGCGGGCGGAGCAGCTGATCCCACAGAAGCGCTGGTGGGAAGCCCTCGACGCGCTCAACCGCATCGAACATCCCTGGTGGAAGCAGCAATCGGCGCCGCTGCGCCTGCAGGTGGAACAGGGCATCGAGGGGCTGCGCGGCGGCGAACAACGCGAGCACGACGTGCATGGCGGCTCCCTGAGCTCCAACGTGGCCGCTGAACGGCTGAACGAGCTGATCACCCAGAAACTGGCCCAGGGCATGGACGACTGGCAGGCCTTCAGCGCTGCCTGCCGTGAACTGGGCGGGCGGGTGGTGGAGGCCGGCCCGGAAACCGCCTGCCGCCGCTGATCACGCGTGACAAGATGGGGCACCCATCCCCGTCACCCTCGATGCAGGCAGGAGATCAGGTCAAGGTCAGCCAGAGCGTGGTGGTCTTCCACCATCCCGAGCATCGCGGCCAGGCCTTCGATCTCAAGGGCCAACAGGGTGAGGTGTTCCAGGTGCTCACCGATTACAAGGGCCGCACCATCAGCCCCACGATGCCGGTGATCGTGGCGTTTGGCCGGTTTCGGGCCCACTTCCGCAGCGATGAGCTCGAGCCGGTGGGCTGAGCGCCAGTTCAGCCGGCTTCCTTGATCAGGAACACACCCTCCTCCTGATCGATCGTCTGCAGACACAGAGCAATCAGCTCCTGCCGGCTGGTGGGCACCACCCGACCGCAGAAGTCAGGCTGGATCGGCAGTTCGCGATGACCGCGGTCCACCATCACCAGCAGCCGAACGCGCCTGGGCCGCCCCCAGGCCTGCAGCGCCTCCAGGGCAGCTCGCACGGTACGGCCGGTGAAGATCACGTCATCCACCAACACCAGATCGCGCCCTTCCAGGTCGGCAGGCAGCTGCGTGGGGGTGGCCAGTCGGGTGCCGATGCGAGCGAGATCGTCGCGATGGAAGGTGGGATCGAGGCTGCCGCAAGCAATTGGATGACCGCACAGCGCCTCGAGCCGCTGAGCCAGCACCTCGGCAAGCGCCACCCCGCGGGTGGGAATCCCAACCAGCACGAGCTGCTGGCTGTCGGCCACGCTCTCCAGCACCTGGGAGGCGAGGCGATTGAGCGTCCGTCCCAGCTCGTCGGCCGAGAGGATCTCCATGCGATCGGCGGACATAGACGCGCTGGCGGGCGCCGATGGTATCCGGGATCAGCTGGTGTGACCAAAAGCTGACGCGGGCGGGATCGCGCCTGGATCGGCTCACAGCGCAGGGTAGGTTGGACCGAGAAGGCGTTGCGGAGAGGCAGGATTCACAGGGTGACAGCTTCACCGTCGACCGAGCAGGAACAACCGACGAACGGTTACGGAATCGAGTCACAACGCGGCGGCGTCGCCCCTGTGGTGCTGTGCATCCTGGACGGATGGGGCTATCGCCACGATGACGCCCACAACGCCATCCGGGCTGCAGACACACCGGTGATGGATGCCCTCTGGCATGCCTATCCCCATACCCTGATCGAGGCCAGTGGGGCCGATGTGGGACTGCCGGACGACCAGATGGGCAACTCCGAGGTCGGTCACCTCACCATCGGTGCGGGTCGTGTGATCCGTCAGGAGCTGGTGAGGATCAGTCAGGCCGTACGCGACGGGAGCATCAACGACAACCCTGAGCTGAACGCCTTAGCCGACCGCCTCGTGGCCAGCGGCAAGACACTGCACCTGATCGGACTGTGCTCCGACGGCGGTGTCCACAGCCACATCGACCATCTGGGGGGACTGCTCAACTGGGCCGCCGGCCGTGGCCTCGAGACCGTGTGCGTCCACGTGATCACCGACGGTCGCGATACCCCCACTCAGAGCGCGCCGGGTTACCTGAGCACGATCGAGGCTCAGATCCGCAAGGCGGGCGTTGGCATCATCAGCACCATCTGCGGCCGGTACTGGGCCATGGACCGCGACAACCGCTGGGACCGCACCGAGAAGGCCTACCGGCTGCTCTGCAACGACGGCCCCGCAGAGGCTCAATCCGCCTTGGAGGTGCTCGAGAGCGCCTACGCCAGCGGCGTCACCGATGAATTCATCGAGCCCACACGGCTCAATCCAGGCTGCATCGCCCCGGGCGACGGCGTGGTGTGCTTCAACTTCAGGCCTGATCGGGTGCGCCAGATCATCCGTGCCCTTGTGCTGAGCGAGTTCAACGACTTCCAGCGCGAGCGGATCGACGACCTGGACGTGGTCACCTTCACTCAGTACGAAGCCGGTCTGCCGGTGGCTGTGGCCTTCCCCCCGGAATCCCTCGATGGCCTGCTCGGCCAGGTTGTATCGGAAGCTGGCCTGCGCCAGTTCCGTACCGCCGAAACCGAGAAATACCCGCACGTCACCTATTTCATGAATGGTGGCATCGAGCAGCCTTATCCCGGCGAAGACCGCCATCTGGTGCCCTCCCCACGGGTGGCCACCTACGACCAGGCACCGGCCATGTCGGCCGAGCAGCTGACCGACCACTGCATTGCCGCCATCAACAAGGGCATCTACGCCCTGGTGGTGATCAACTACGCCAACCCCGACATGGTCGGGCACACCGGCGAGATGAACGCCACGATCGAGGCCATCCACACGGTTGATCAGAGCGTGGGCCGTCTGCTGGAGGCCACCAACCGCATGGGTGGCACCCTGCTGGTGACCGCTGACCACGGCAATGCCGAGCTGATGGAAGGCCCCGATGGACGGCCCTGGACCGCCCACACGACCAATCCGGTGCCGGTGATCCTGGTGGAAGGCGAAAAGCGCAAACTCCCAGGCCATGGCAATGCGGTGGAGCTGCGCAGCGGCGGCGGCCTCGCCGATATCGCCCCCACGCTGCTGGAAATCCTGGGGTTGCCCCAACCAGCCCGCATGACCGGTACATCCCTGGTGGTGCCGCTGGGCAGCCCTGCAGTGCCCAACCGGATTCCCCAGACCCTGGGAGTCTGATCCGGCCCTCTAGGCTTGCCCGATGCTCCAAACCGTTTTCACCTGGATCTGGCTGGCCAGCGGCGTGCTGCTGATGATCAGCGTGTTGCTGCACAGCCCCAAGGGCGATGGCATGGGCGGCCTGGCCTCCAGCGGCAGTTCCATGTTCAGCAGTGCCCGCAGCGCCGAAGCCACCCTCAACCGCATCACCTGGACCCTCCTGGCGATCTTCCTGGGTCTGGCCACGGCCCTGAGTGCCGGCTGGTTCAAGCTCTGATCACAACACAGCCCTTCAGATCCATACCTTGACGATGCCTCGCCGCACCTTTCTGGCGAGCCTCACGGCTCTGTTCAGCCCGATGCTGGGTGGAAACGCAGCCGAAGCGGCTTCAGCTGCGGCTGATCCTCAATGGAACCTCAGCGATGCCGAGTGGAAGCGACGTCTGAGCCCTGCCGCCTATCAGGTGCTGCGCAAGGAAGGTACCGAACGGCCCTTCAGCAGCCCGCTCAACAACGAGAAGCGCGCAGGGATCTTCCACTGCGCCGGCTGTGATCTGGCCCTGTTCAGCTCCAAAGCCAAATACGACAGCGGCACCGGCTGGCC
>JBDKGF010000186.1:0-4459 GCA_039798305.1 Cyanobacteriota bacterium | reverse complement strand
GGTGGATCTCGATGCTCTGCGCGGCCGACTGGAGAAAGACATCGCCAAGGCCGAGAAGGAGATCAAGGGCCTGGCCGGCCGCCTGGCCAATCCCAACTTCGCGGACAAAGCGCCGCCGGAGGTGGTGGCTGAATGCAAAGCCAACCTGGCGGAAGCGGAAGCCCAGGCCGATCTGGCCCGCAAGCGTCTCGCAGATCTGGGCTGATCCTCGAGGGACCGGCCCGGCCCCTCAGCCGGGCTGAAACTGGTTGCGGAGTGCTGTGGGGATCGCTGCTTCAGGGATCCAGATCGAGACGGATCCGCCCTGGCAGGGAAAGCGGCCCCAGCCATCGGCATTCGTGCTCACACTGTCTCCGCAGTGCTGGGTCAGGTCCACGAAGCGGGTGTCGGGCTTGCCGGTCTGCATCCACTTGTCGCCGCCCGGCCCATCGCTCAGCACCACCGCCACCCCGTGGGGGTGGAGTTCGGTGCCGAGACGGGTCCAGCCAATGATGTTGTGGTCGTCGAAATAATCCATCTGTTCGCCATAGGCGAAGTGCTTGCGCGCCAACAGCATGCGGTCGATCAGGTATCGGTGGCTGGTGAGCCTCACCGTCTGCAGATTGCCGTCGGTTCCATAGTCGCTGTATTCGGCTCCGTAGTAGTCGGGATAGAAGATGCAGGGATAGCCCTCGGCGCGCAGCAGGATCAAGGCATAAGCCAAAGGCTTGAACCAGTCGGCGACGGGTGACTCCAGAGCCTGAAGGGGTTGCGTGTCGTGGTTGTCGACCAGTGTGACCGCCAGCAGGGGAATTTTCTGCATCAGGCTGCCCTGGAGGATCGAGCCCATGTCGAAATGACCTCCGGAGTGGCTGGCGCGGTGGAAGTTGAGGTGCAGCGGGGCATCGAACAGTGACATCTGCCCGGCCGTTTTGGCGGCGTAATCGCATAGAGCATTGATGTCATAGCTCCAGAACTCACCCACCACGAAGATATCGCGACCTGCGTAGTCTTCGATATGGTCAATCCATTCAACAAAGAAGTCGCTGTTCATGTGCTTGATGGCGTCCAGGCGAAAGCCGGTGGCGCCAACTGTGTCCAGTGTCCATTCGCCCCAGTGCTTGAGTTCCTGCCTCACCTCCGGATGGTCAAGATCCAGGTCGCATCCCATCAGGAAGTCGTAGTTGCCGCGCTCGCCATCCACGTTGCCTTCCAGTGGTTTGTCCTTCATCTGCCACACCGCGCGTGTTCCTGGTTCGAGGCTGTTGTAGTCAACCGAGTCAAAATGTTGCCAGCCCCATTGCATCGTGGAGTAGGCGCTGCCGCGCCCCGGGAAGGTGAAGCCTGTCCAGGAGCGAACGGGGCGCGGGGCGCCTAGGGCGTGGTGGCGATTGTTGTCGTCCAGTGGAACGGCTTCGAAGTCTTCTTCGAGATCTCCGCCGATTTTGTGGTTGAACACCGCGTCGGCGTAGACCTCAATGCCATAGGAGCGGCAGGCGCGGATGGATTTGAAGTAAGCGTCTTTGGTGCCGTATTTGGTGCGGATGCTTCCTTTCTGATCAAATTCGCCAAGATCGAACAGGTCATAGGCGGCGTAGCCGACATCCTTGTCGCCATTCATGCCTTTGTAGGCAGGGGGAAGCCAGACGGCTGTGATGCCAGCCTTGGCCAGCGCCGGTGCTTCCTGCTCAAGCCGCGACCAGTGATTGCCGTCGTCGTCGCTGTACCAGTGGAACCATTGCATCATCACGCCATTGAATTCGCCCACATTTTTCTGGGCGAGCAGCGCTGGTGAATGTTCCTCCAGCCAGTCGTGCAGGAGGGAGACAATAGTGGTGGTTTCGCTGAGGGCGCTTCCCTCGGCAAGCTGCTGAGCTTGGGATCTGAGCGCGTCGTGCTGATTGATTGGGCTGGTCATATTGTTTGGATTTGATTCCGCGGATCTCTACTGACTCTAGTGATTTGTCGTTGATCGTTATCTGCTCGGTGGCTGGTCCTTCAGAATGGTTGATATGGCGGATTTTTCATCTCTGCAGGCTCTGTTGCCGGTGCTTCAGTCGCCGGCCGGAGCCATCGCGTTCGTGCCGCTCTATGCCCTCTGGGTGACGCTGCTGTTGCCGGGGGTCTGGGCCTCGATGCTGGCCGGTGCCCTCTATGGAACCTGGTGGGGCAGCCTGATCGTGTTCGTGGGTGCCTGTCTCGGCGCGGAGGCGGCGTTTCTGCTGGGACGCACCTGGCTGCGCAGCTGGGCCCAGAAGCGCCTGGCGGCCTTGCCGAAACTGCAAGCGGTGGAGCGGGCCGTGAGCCGTGAGGGCCTGAAGCTGGTGCTGCTCACCCGGCTCTCACCGGCCTTTCCCTTTTCGCTGCTCAACTTCGCCTATGGCCTCAGCGAGGTGAGCCTGCGTGATTACACGATCGGCCTGATCGGCATCCTGCCGGGCACGATCCTGTTCTGCGGCCTCGGAGCCCTGGCGGGCGATGTGGCCCGCTTCGGTGATGTGTTGAGCGGCGAGGCCGATCCCGCCACCTGGGCGCTGCGCATTGTCGGCATCGTCGCCACGGTGGCGGTGGTGTGGCTGGTGGGCCGGGCCGCCCGGCAAGCGCTTCAGGAGGTGGAGCCGCCGGGCTGATCCGGCAGCCCCCAGTCACGCAGCGCTGCGATCAGCACGAACCAGGCCAGGCGCAAGCGGGCCACAGCCCCGCGCCGCGCGGCCAGATCGGCGTATTTGGCCCGGCCGCACTCGGTTTTGATCCAGCGGTGGATGGCGGGTGGCGTCATCGCAGCGTTGTCCTGGCAGACCTCCAGGATGGCGGCCGCAACGCGCCGCTGGCAGGATCGAGGCTCTGAGGCCATCCGTCATGGGACGTCGTCTGCTGCACTGTTGGTTGATCAACGCGGGCGCTGTGGTGGCTACCGCTGTGATGTCTGGCCCTGTTCAGGCCGCCGTGGTGTGCACCGGCCCCGGTTACCCACCCGGCTGCGTGCAGGTGGAGGCGGCCCCGGTTCGCGTCAATGCCCGGCCGGTCGCCGCCCCGGGTGGTCCGGTGGTGAATCCCACGCCGGGTGTTGGCTATGGCGCTCCCGGCGCGGGCGTTCGCCCGGCGGCCGGCCCAGGGGTGGGGCCCAATGCCGGAGGTCCTGTGAACCGGGCGGGCTTCCGCTGAAGGCCTGGAGCAGACCCTGATCAGGCGGCCTCAAGCAGGGCTTTGAGCCCTGCTTCATCGAGCACCGTCACGCCCAGGCTTTCGGCTTTGCTGAGCTTGCTGCCGGCTTCCTCGCCGGCCACCACATAACTCGTTTTTTTGCTCACCGAGCCGCTCACCTTGCCGCCGGCGGCTTCGATCAGGGCCTTGGCTTCGCTGCGGCTGAGGGAGGGCAGCGTGCCGGTGAGCACGAACGTCTGGCCGCTCAGGTGACTGTTGCTGGCGGCGGCCCGCTCAGCGGCAGCTGTCAGTTCCTCGTCGCTGCTGGCCAGGGGGAAGCCCAGCCGTTCCAGTTCACCCAGCAGTTGCTGGTTGGCCGGAGTCGCAAACCACTGCTGCAGGCTCTGGGCAATCTCGCCGCCGATGCCGTACACGGCGGTGATCAGCTCCGGGGTTTCGGTGGCGGCGGTGGCCAGCTCCGTGGCGCTCGGGAAGGTGGTGGCCAGGGCCTTGGCGTTCACTTCCCCCACGTGGTGGATGCCGAGGCCGTACAGCTGCCGGTGCCAGGGCTGGGCCTTGGAGGTCTCCAGGGCTGCCACCAGGTTGTCGGCGCTCTTGCTGCCCATCCGCTCCAGGCTGGCCAGCAGCGCTCCATCGAGCCGGTAGAGATCGGCGATCGAGCCCACCAGGCCGCGATCCACCAGCTGCTCGATCAGCTTGCTGCCAAGCCCATCGACATCCAGAGCTCCTTTGCTCACCCAGTGGCGCAGGGCACCCCGCAGGATGGCCGGGCAGCTGCTGTTCACGCAGCGGGTGGCCGCTTCTCCTTCCTCGCGCACCAGCTCTGAACCGCATTCCGGGCAGGTGTGGGGCAGCTCGAGGCGGCGGGCTCCTTGCGGCCGCAGCTCCGCCAGCACCCGCACCACCTCCGGGATGATCTCGCCGGCTTTGCGCACCACGATCGTGTCGCCGGCGTGCAGATCGAGCTCCGCTAGGCGATCGGCGTTGTGGAGCGTGGCGCGGCTCACGCTGGTGCCGGCCAGGGGCACGGGTTCGAATTCCGCCACAGGGGTCACCACCCCCGTGCGGCCCACCTGGCAGGCCAGGCGCAGCAGCTTGCTGGGGGCTTCTTCAGCGGGGTATTTGAGGGCGATGGCCCAGCGCGGGGCCTTCTGGGTGAAGCCGGCTGCATCCTGCAGCTGCAGATCGTTCAGCTTCACCACCACGCCGTCGGTGGCGTAGTCGAGCTGGTGGCGCCCTGAATCCCACCGCTGGAAGAAGGCCTCCACGGCGGCGAGATCCGGCAGCAGTTCGGCGTTGGGATTCACCTTGAAGC
>JBDKGF010000185.1:0-2599 GCA_039798305.1 Cyanobacteriota bacterium | reverse complement strand
GGCTGCGACATGGCTTGCGCGATCCGACGTGGACGCCGAAGGGAACGGTGGCTGGTGGGCCGGAGCTAGGCCCCTGCTCTCCAGCGGCGGATCGTCCACCCTACAGCTGCATGCGCACCGCTTCCGAGAGGCTGGGCACGTCAGCCTCCTTGCCGCGCACGCACTGCACCACGGCAAACACGAGCAGGACCAGCATCCCCAGGAACACCGTGTTGGCGAGGGTGCGCCCTGCGAAGCCGAGGCTGCCCAGGCGCAGCAGCTGGAAGGCCAGCGACACCACCACCAGCACGATGTCGAGCAGGATCGCCTGCAGCACGTTGAAGCGCAGGAAGTAGGGGATGCGCGGGTTGCGCACCACTGCCAGGAACAGCACCAGGAACAGCAGGAAGCCACCGAAGGGCACGTTGCGCTCCAGCAGCACCACCGGAATCGCCGGCAGCATCAGCCACTGCAGGGCGGGAAACAGGTTGTCGAGCGACTCGCCGAAGGGCAGGGCGTCGCTCCAGGGCAGCAGGTAGGCCAGTACGGCCAACAACCGCTGCCACCAGGGAATGTCGCCCATCGCTCTCACGCCAGTGCGCAGAGGCTATGGCAGCTGCTCGAGCAGTGCCTGGCGCATCACCTCCACCGGCACATCGCTGCGGCCGCTCCAGAGACGCAGGGCAGCGGCACCTTGCTCCACCAGCATCTCCAAGCCATCGAGGCTGTGGCAGCCCCGGGCGGCGGCGCGCTGCAGCAGCTGGGTGGGCCGTGGGGTGTAGATGATGTCGTACACGCAGCAGCTGGGCTGCAGGGCGGAGAGTTCCGGCTCGCTCAGTGGGCAGGCTTCGGCCGCAGCGGGATTGCTGGCTGAGGCCATGCCCACCGGGGTGGTGTTCACCACCAGATCCGCTGCCGCCAGGGCCGCGGCCAGCTCGGGGCTGCCGCCGGCCCAGGCCAGCGCCTGCAGCTGCGGTGCCCAGGCCCGGCAGTCGTCCAGGAAGGCCGTGAGCGCCTCCGGTTTGCGGCCCGCCAGCTGGATGCTGCCGAAACCCAGGTCCACCAGGCCCGCCACCACGGCCCGGGCGCTGCCGCCGCAGCCCAGCACCACCGCCCGCTTGCCGCTCCAGGTGGTCCCACCCCGCCGCAGGGGTGCGCAGAAACCCTCCACGTCGGTGTTGGTGCCGTGCCAGCCGCCGCCTGCCATGGGCACCAGAACATTCACGGCCCCCAGCCGCTGCGCGAGAGGGCTGAGCTCACGGGTGAGGCCGGCCACGCTGTGCTTGTGGGGAATGGTCACGTTGAGGCCGCGGCAGTCCATGGCCTCCAGGCCCCGCACCACCGCGGCCAGCTCTGCGGCGGGAGTCGGCAGAGCCAGGAACACCCAGTCGAGCCCCATTGCCTGCAGCGCCGCGTTCTGCATCACGGGCGAGAGGGAGTGGTGCACCGGGTCCCCCAACACACCCACAAGCGCCGTGGTGCCGCGAATGCTGGGGAAGCCGCTCACGCTGGGTCGGGTGCTGTTCGGCAACCACACCTAGCCCTGACTGGGGCCTGCTGTTGAGGATGCCTCCAGTTCAGAGGACATCCATGGGCAAGGTTGTCGGTATCGACCTTGGCACCACGAACAGCTGCGTGGCAGTCATGGAGGGCGGCAAGCCCACCGTGATCGCCAATGCCGAGGGCTTCCGCACCACGCCCTCCGTGGTGGCTTACACCAAGAACCAGGATCAGCTGGTGGGTCAGATCGCCAAGCGCCAGGCGGTGATGAACCCGGAGAACACCTTCTATTCGGTGAAGCGCTTCATCGGCCGCCGGGTCGACGAGGTGAACGAGGAATCGAAGGAAGTGAGCTACGGCGTGGAGAAGGCCGGCTCCAACGTGAAGGTGAAGTGCCCGGTGCTCGCCAAGCAGTTCGCCCCGGAAGAGGTGAGCGCCCAGGTGCTGCGCAAGCTCGCCGAAGACGCCGGCAAGTACCTCGGTGAGAGCGTCACCCAGGCGGTGATCACCGTTCCCGCTTACTTCAACGACTCCCAGCGCCAAGCCACCAAGGACGCCGGCAAGATCGCCGGCCTCGAGGTGCTGCGCATCATCAACGAGCCCACTGCGGCTGCCCTGGCCTACGGCCTCGACAAAAAGAGCAACGAGCGCATCCTGGTGTTCGACCTGGGCGGCGGCACCTTCGATGTGTCCGTGCTCGAGGTGGGCGATGGCGTGTTCGAGGTGCTCTCCACCTCCGGCGACACCCACTTGGGCGGTGACGACTTCGACAAGGTGATCGTTGATTACCTGGCCGACACCTTCAAGTCCAACGAAGGCATCGATCTGCGGGCCGACAAGCAGGCCCTGCAGCGCCTCACCGAGGCCGCTGAGAAGGCCAAGATCGAGCTTTCCAGCGCTACCCAAAGCGAGATCAATCTGCCGTTCATCACGGCAACTCCCGAGGGCCCCAAGCACCTCGATCTCACCCTCACCCGCGCCAAGTTCGAGGAGCTGGCTTCCAAGCTGATCGACCGCTGCCGCGTGCCGGTGGAGCAGGCGCTCAAGGACGCCAAGCTCTCCTCCTCCGAGCTGGATGAGGTGGTGATGGTGGGTGGTTCCACCCGCATCCCCGCGGTGC
>JBDKGF010000184.1:0-5595 GCA_039798305.1 Cyanobacteriota bacterium | reverse complement strand
CAGAAAAGGGGCGCTCTGACGGATCAGAACGCCCCAGCGGAGGCTGAACCTGGATCAGCGCAGAGCGATGCTCTGGGCGCCGTCCTTGATGTGCACGGTGGTGGTGAAGCGGGCGGTGTTATCGAGGGTGCTGATCACCAGCGAGCTGGTGCGGGTGCAGTCCTTCTCAAACTTGACGCCGTCGAAGAGCAGACCATCGGTGATGCCGGTGGCAGCGAACACCACGTTCTCGCCGCAGGCCAGCTCTTCAGCTTCGTAAACGCGATCGGGATCGGTGATGCCCATCTCGGCCAGGCGGGCCAGGTTGCCTTCCTTGGTGAGACCTTCCCACTCGGAGGTCTGAGCCACAGCGGGGTCGTACACCAGCTGACCCTGGAAGTGGGCGCCGAGGGCGCGCAGGGCGGCGGCGGAGATCACGCCTTCGGGAGCGGCGCCGATGCCCATCAGGCAGTGGGTGCCAGTGCCGGCGAAACCACAGGCGATGGCGGCTTGCACATCGCCATCGGAGATGGGCTGCACGCGGGCGCCGGTGGCGCGGATCTCCTTGATCAGATCCTTGTGACGGGCGCGGTCCATCACCACGATCACCAGCTCTTCAGCGGGGAGGCCGAGGCACTCGCTCAGGATCTTGATGTTTTCGGTGGCCGACTTACGGATGTCCACCTTGCCCTTGGCAGCCGGGGGGGCAGCCAGCTTCTTCATATAGAAGTCGGGGGCGTTGAACAGTCCACCGCGGTCGGAGGCGGCCAGAACGGCCATCGAACCGCGCTGGCTGTTGGCGCAGAGGTTGGTGCCTTCGCAGGGGTCCACAGCGAAGTCAACGCCGGGGCCAGTGCCGCTGCCCACTTCCTCACCGATGTAGAGCATCGGCGCTTCGTCGCGCTCGCCCTCGCCGATCACGATGCGGCCCTGCATCTGGATCTTGTACATGCGCTCGCGCATCGCCTCCACGGCGGCGGCGTCAGCCTCGTTCTTGAGGCCCATGCCGGTGAGCTTGGCGGAAGCGATGCCTGCCTGCTCAACAACCTCGAGAATTTCTTGAATCAGGGTGCGATCCACAGGCGGTGCAGCGAAGGGAAAGAGAGGTCAACGCCAGGAGGTGCTTGGAATCCTGGCCGCCGGAACCGCGTGAACAGCCGGTTCGGCCAGCAACACCAAGGCCTTTCAGGCTTGAAGCGCCGCTCACTGTATCAGTGCTTCCAGAGCATTTCCGGGGGGTTGCGAGCACCCTTCAAAGGCCGTTGGAAGGTGCATTCCTACAATCGCCCCTCTCCCTGCCAGCAGCGCTGCCATGAGCACCAAACCCCTGGTGATCTCGCCGTCGATCCTCTCCGCCGATTTCTCCCGCCTCGGCGACGACGTGCGCGCTGTGGACCAGGCCGGTGCCGACTGGATTCATGTGGATGTGATGGACGGTCGCTTCGTGCCGAACATCACCATCGGCCCCCTGATCGTGGAAGCCCTGCGGCCGGTGACCCAGAAGCCGCTCGACGTTCACCTGATGATCGTGGAGCCCGAGAAATATGTGGCCGACTTCGCCAAGGCCGGCGCCGACATCATTTCTGTGCAAGTGGAAGCCTGCACCCACCTGCACCGCAACCTGGCTCAGATCAAGGACCTGGGCAAGATGGCCGGCGCCGTGCTCAACCCCGGCACCCCGATCGACACGCTCGAGTACTGCCTTGAGCTGTGTGACCTGGTGCTGGTGATGAGCGTGAACCCCGGCTTCGGTGGCCAGAGCTTCATCGAGAACCAGGTGCAGAAGATCCGCGACCTGCGCCGCATGTGCGATGAGCGCGGCCTCGATCCCTGGATCGAAGTGGATGGCGGCATCAAGGCCGAGAACGCCTGGAAGGTGATCGAAGCCGGCGCCAACGCCATCGTGAGCGGCTCGGGCGTGTTCAACCAGCCCAGCTACGCCGAGGCGATCACCGGCATCCGCAACAGCAAGCGCCCCGTGGCCGTCGCTGCCTGATTGCAGCAGGGCCTGCCAGCCAGGCCCTCCCAGACAAAACCCCACCTTCTGCACAGCTCGTCCAGAAGGCGGGGTTTTTGCTGTTCGCTAGAGGCAGCGATCAGGCCGATGCCGATCTCAGGTCGGCGATGGTGATCAGGCGCTCAGGAACCAGCCGTAGCTGTGCAGGCCGATGCCCAGCAGGTTCACGCCGATGTAGCAAACGCAGATCACCACCAGACCGGCCACAGCAACCATGGCCGGCCGGCGGCCCTGCCAGCCGCGGCTCAGACGGGTGTGCAGATAGGCGGCATACACGAGCCAGCAGATCAACGCCCAGGTTTCCTTCGGGTCCCAGCTCCACCAGCTGCCCCAGGCTTCATTCGCCCACACCGCACCGCTCACGATGCCGATCGAGAGCAACAGGAAGCCCACGGTGATCGTGCGGTAGCTGAGGCTGTCGAGCTGCTCACTCAGTGACAGGGTGGCGCTGCTCAGTTGCAGCACAGCCGGAGAACCCCCTTCGGTGGCCAGGCTTGCCTGGCGGAAGGCTCCACTGCCGATCGAGCTGCTGCGCAGTTCCAGCTCCTGGCCGCGATCGGTGAACAGCACGGCCAGGGAGAGCAGCGAGCCCACCAGCAGCGCCGCGTAGCTCACCATGATCACGCTCACATGCATCACCAGCCAGCTGGAGCGCAGGGCCGGCACCAGCGGAGCGGCCTGCTGGAGCTGATCCGGCAGGGCAAAACTCGCAAAGGCCACACACCCCAGACCCATCGGGGTGGCCGCCGCCGCCACGATCGGGGAGGGATAGCTGCGCTCCACCAGCAACTGGGTGAGGGTGCAGGCCCAGGCGAGGAAGCAGAGCGATTCGTAAAGGTTGCTGATCGGGAAGTGACCCGACTGCCACCAGCGCAGGACCAACTGGGCCGTGAGCGCCAGGTTGGCCGCTGCCACCATCAGGCGCACGACCTGACTGCCCTGGCCGCCGCCGCTCACACTCCAGAAGGCCAGAGGAAGTGCCAGCAGCAGCAAGGCGAAGGCACCGAGGCCGAGGGCCAGAACCGGATCGGTCACGAAAGGGGAAAACAACGCTGAGGATGGCGCCCAGTCTGCCGTGAGGAGCGGGCTCAGCGGCTGGCCTGTCTCAACAGCACAAGACCACCGGCCAAACCGATGAACACCGGCATCCAGGCGGCCAGGAACGGCAGCAGGGTGCCTTTGATCCCCAGCGAGCTGAAAATGAACGACATCAGGTAATAGCCGAAGATCAGCAGCACACTGATGCCGAAGCCCTGGCTCCGGCTGGTGCGGGCATTGGGTCGGACCCCAAGGCTGCTACCGATCAGGCCGAACACCAGACAGATGGCCGGGAACGCAAACTTCTCCTGAATACGCACGCGCAACCGCCGCGCTTCCTTGCGATCACCAGCCTGTTCAAGCAGTTCTTCTGCACGCCAGGCCTGCGCAACGGTCATCTGGGCGGCATCGCTGGGTAACTTGCCAACCTCCAGCGGTCCTTTGTTGAAGGGATAGAAATACCGCTCGAACTCAGCCGATGTGGTGCGGTTGTTTTCACTGTCGATATCGACGATGCGACCATCGCGGAACTCCCACATGCTGCGGGCATCGTTCCAGGTGCCGGTTTTGGCGATCAGCAGCTGCTGGTGGCGAGCCTTGGTGAAATCAAGCAGCGTCACCTCATACATCTTTCCTTCGCGAAAGCGCCGGGCATAGAAGAGCTGGGCCAGGTCGTTACCGGTGCGCTCCCGGCCTTTCTCATCAAGCGTGGTGAGCTCGGCGTAGCGGGAATAGACCACGTTGTCGCCACGCTCTGCAGCCACGGAGCGCCCCAGGGCCGAATCGAGGGTGTCAGCCGCCACCAGATTGGCGCTGGGCACAATCAGATCGTTGAACACAAAGGTGAGCAGCGTCATCAACGCCGCCACCACCAGCGCCGGAACCACCATCCGCCAGGTGGGTACGCCAATGCTGCGCAGGGCCGTGAGTTCGCTGGAACTCGACAACCGGCTGAAAGCCAGCAGGGTGGCCATCAAGGTGGCCATGGGGAAGGAGAGCACGAGAAAACCGGGCAGCCGCAGACCCAGCACCTGCATGGCCACCAAGGGCGGCAGCCCCGCTTCGGCCACCTTGCGCACCAACTCGAACACCACACCCACCGACAGCGACACGGCGGTGAAAGCCGCGATCCCGAATAGCAGCGGACCCAGCAACTCCGAGGAGAGCCAGCGATCCATCAGCGGTAAGCGCTGCCATTGACGCTTCAGCCGTTGCAGTGGATCCAGGAGGGAGGAAACGGTGCTCACAGCCGGAAGTCCTCCCCGAGGTAATGACGCCGCACCAGGGGATCATTGGCCATCTCCCGCGAGGGCCCGCTGGCCAGAATGCTGCCCTCGGTGAGGATGTAGGCGCGATCGGTGATCGCCAGTGTTTCGCGCACGTTGTGATCGGTGATCAGGATCCCCATGCCGCGATCGCGCAGCCGGGCGATCAGGCTCTGCAGATCCGCCACGGCCAGAGGATCCACGCCGGCGAAAGGTTCATCCAGCAGCAGGTAGCGCGGGCCGTGTTCACCCACCGCCAAGGCTCGGGCCACCTCACAACGGCGCCGTTCACCGCCGGAGAGTTGAAAACCGCGCCGGTCCACAAAAGGGCGCAGATGGAAATCATCCACCAGTTGCTCCACCCGCTCGCTGCGCTGACGGCGTGGTGCCGCACTTTCCTGCAGGGCGAGCAGCAGGTTGTCACGCACGCTGAGATTGCGAAAAACACTCGCTTCCTGGGGGAGGTAGCCGATTCCCAGCCGTGCCCGCTGGGGCATCGAGAGATCGGCCACCGATTGACCATCCATCACCACCGCACCGGAATCGGGGCGCAGCAGCCCGGTGACCAGATTGAAGGTGGTGGTTTTTCCAGCTCCATTGGGGCCCAACAGGCCCACCACCTCTCCAGGATTGAGGTTGAGGCTCACCTGCTTCACCAGTGGCCGCCCCCCGATGGTGAGCGCCACATGATCCAGAACCAGACTCATGGTTGAGCTGCCGGAGCCGGCGCCGGAACCGGAGCTGGCGCAGCCGCCTGGGATGGAGCGGGTGTGGCCGGAGGGGTCTGGGTCTGCTGAATGCGCACGCGGCTGAACACCTGCTGACCCGTGGGCGGAATGGCGATCAGGCGTTCACCATCCACCAGGTACACCACCCGCTCAGCCCGGATCAGGTTGCCACCCTCCTGAACGATGTCCACATCGCCGCTCAGCACCACACGGTTTTCCTTGCTGAAGTACTGGGCCTGGCGGGCAGTCGCCACAACCCGCTCATCGGGGTAGACGATGCGCACATTGCCCGTCGCCGTGATCACGCCGGTGAGCTGATCGGCGCGCTGCTGATCGGATTCAATCGTGACCAATCCGGTCGACAGCCGGGCGGGCTGGGCCGGAGCCGGAGCCGCTGGCTCAGCCTGTGCTGGAGCGGACGCGGCCCCCGGAATCGCGGCTTCAGCCTGCGGCAGCGGTGCAGCGGCCAGGAGCAGAGCAGCAACCAGGGCGGAAGCCTGTCTGGGCATGGTGCACACGGCGGCCAAACCCCGCTCCCTTTGGTCTGAGTGAAGCCATCGTATCGCTC
>JBDKGF010000183.1:0-3360 GCA_039798305.1 Cyanobacteriota bacterium | reverse complement strand
CGCTTGGCCGGCAGAGGCTCTTCCCGCACGAAATCCCGCTGCAGCCGCACCGCGCCCACGCGGGTGCTGGTAAGGGCCCGGGCATCACGGCCGTCGGCGAGGACCAATTCGGTAGAGCCGCCACCGATATCGAGGATCAGATGGGGCTGATCGCCGAAGGCCATGCCGGACAGCACGCCCAGATAGATCAGGCGGGCCTCCTCCGGGCCACTCACCAGATCCACCTCCAGACCCAGCTGCTCCTGGATGGATTGGAGGAAATCACGACCGTTGGGGGCCTCGCGGACCGCACTGGTGGCCGCGGTCACCACGTCACCGGGGTCCACGCCATGGCTGGCCGCCAGCTCGCGGCAGTGGCGCAGGGTGGTGAAGGCCCGTTCGATCGCATCCGGGGAGAGATCGCCGGTTTCGGGATCACGCTCCCCCAGGCGGGTGGTGGATTTCTCCGTGAGGATCACCGAGAAGGTGCGCAACTCGGTGTCCACCGCTGCCACCAGCAGATGAATCGAATTGGTGCCGATATCAATCCCCGCCACGGGGCGAATGGAGCTCCCCATGGAGCGGCTGGGTGCCTCGCTCACGCGGCCATCGCCTCTCGCGCTCCGCCACTTTCGCACTGCTGCTCGCCATGCCGGCAGCCCTAGGGTTTGCGCCACGTTGTTTCCTGGCTGCTTGGCACCGCTGCAGACCTGGTTGGCGCTGCTGCGCTGGGATAAGCCGAGCGGCCGTCTGATCCTGCTGATCCCGGCTGGATGGAGTCTCTGGCTGTTGCCACAGGCGCCACCCCCGGCGGTGCTGGTGGGCTGGATCGTGCTCGGTGGCCTGGCGGTGAGCGGGGCGGGTTGCGTGGCCAACGATCTGTGGGACCGGCGCATCGATCCACAGGTGGAACGCACCCGCGAACGCCCCCTGGCCAGCGGCCGCATCAGCGTGGGCACTGCCGTGCTGCTGCTGGCGTTCTGCCTGCTGGTGGCGCTGGCTGTGGTGCTCTGGGGGTTACCCGCCTCCAGCCGCGGCCTCTGCCTGGGCCTGGCGATCGCAGCGCTGCCCCCGGTATTGCTCTACCCCTCCGCCAAGCGCTGGTTTGGCTACCCGCAGGCGGTGCTCGCGCTGTGCTGGGGCTTCGCTGTGCTGATTCCCTGGGCGGCTGCCAACGGAACACTGCAGGGGGGATGGGCCCTGGCCGCCGTCTGGCTGGCCACCTGCCTGTGGACCTTCGGCTTCGACACGGTGTACGCGATGGCCGACCGCGACGATGACGCGCGGGTGGGCGTGCGCAGCTCGGCCCTGAGCCTGGGCGGCCAGGCGCCATTGGTGGTGGGCTGCTGCTACGGCGCAGCCGCGCTGCTGCTGGCCTGGGCCGCTGCGCTGCAGGGGGTGAATGGGGCGTTCTGGCTGATCTGGCTGGTGGCCGCTGGCGGGTGGTGGCGCGAAGCGCAGCTGCTGCAGCGCCCCCAGCTGCCGCGCTCAGCCTTTGGCCTGCACTTCCGCCATCAGGTACTGCTCGGGGCTCTGGTGCTGCTGGCGCTGGTGGTGGGGCGCAGCGGAGCGCTGCCCGCATGAAGGCCTGGCCCGCACCTCTGCGCCGCGGTGATCGCGTGCAGCTGGCGGCCGCCAGTTCCGCCCTGCAGCCCGATGCTCTGGAGCGCCTTCAGGGCGGCATCGCCGTACTGGAAGCCTGGGGGCTGCAGGTGGATCCCCACCCGGAGCCCCTGCGGCAATGGGGCCACCTGGCCGGCACTGATCAGCAGCGCCTGGCCGACCTGCACAGCCCGGCCCCCCTGGTGGCTTGCCTGCGGGGCGGCTGGGGCTCAGCCCGGCTGCTGGAGCAGCCCGAGCTGTTCCGCCGGCACGGCTCAGGCCAGTGGCTGCTCGGCTACTCCGATGTGACCTCCCTGCTCTGGGGCCGTCAGGCCGCCGGCATCCCGGGGGGGATCCATGGGCCGATGCTCACCAGCCTGGCCGGGGAACCGGCCTGGAGCCAGGAGCGGCTGCGGCGCCTGCTGTTCGGTGAGCCCCTGCCCGCCCTGGCGGGCACCACCTGGCAGAGCGGCGTGGCCGATGGGCCTTTGCTGGTGGGCAACCTCACCGTTGCCACCCATCTGCTCGGCACACCGCACCTCCCCGATCTGCGTGGGGCGGTGCTGGTGCTTGAAGACGTGGGTGAAGCTCCCTATCGCCTCGATCGAATGCTGACGCACTGGCGGCTCTGCGGCGCGCTGCAGCAGCTGGCGGGCATCGGCTTCGGCAACTTCAGCGGCTGCGACGACGCAGACGAACGCAACGCCACCGCAGCAGGCTGGCGGACCGTGCTGCAGGAACGCACCGCTGATCTGGCCATCCCCGTGCTCGCGGATCTGCCGGTGGGCCATGAACCGGGCAACGCCGCCCTGGCTCTCGGGCAGCGGGTGCGACTGGATGCGAACCGGGGGGAGTTGCTGGTGCTTCAGGCCTGACGCGCCGCCAGCACAGCCTCTGCGATGGTGAGATCGAAGGGGGTGGTGATCTTGATGTTCGCCGGCGACGACTCCATCACCGTCACCGCCCACCCCAGCCGCTCAAACAGCGAGGCGTCATCGGTGACACTCCAGCCCTCGGTGTGCGCGCGCGCATGGGCCTGACGCAACTGCTCCACCGGGAAACCCTGCGGAGTCTGGGCGCCCCAGAGGTGGGAGCGATCCGGGGTGTCCTGAATCACTCCCTGCGCATCCACCCGCTTGATCGTGTCAGTCACGGGAGCGGCAGCGATCACAGCAGCACCGGCCTCCACCGCTGCCGCACAACGATCGATCAGGCCCGGCTCCACCAGGCAACGGGCTCCGTCGTGAATCAACACGCTGCTGGCCCCGGAGGGAAGGGCCGCGAGGCCGTTGCAGACCGAATCCTGGCGGGTGTCCCCCCCCTGGATCCACTGAACCGGCTTGTGGGGATTGGCGGCCTCCACCATCGCCAGGATGTCGGCCTGATCCACCGGTTGGCCGACGATGCCGATCCAGCGGATCGATGCCGAGGCCAGAGCCGCATCCAGGGTCCAGGCCAGCACCGGCCGGCCGGCCACCTGCAGCAGCAGCTTGTTGCGCTCAGCCCCCATGCGGCGGCCGCTGCCGGCACAGGCGATCAGCAAATGCATGGCGGCTCCAGGGCTGAGTAATCCCACCTACATACAATCAGTCGACGCTCCGCCTGCGGCCATGCGCGTTCTGTTTCTGGTTCCAGGCGGCGTTGAAGCTCAACTGCACTGCCTGCCGGCAGCAGCCCAGGTGGCCGGATCGCTCGGCGCACAGATTCAGGTGGCCTGTGCGCCAACGGCAGGAAGCGCCTGGAGCCTGCTGCCGGCGGTGGAGAAGCTGATCCCCTTCG
>JBDKGF010000182.1:0-3236 GCA_039798305.1 Cyanobacteriota bacterium | reverse complement strand
GCGTGCTGGAAGGCGCCGGCGCCTTCGAGTTCGCCCAGGCGGTGGGCCAGCTGGGCCTCGAGGGTTTCGATCGCGCGGGTGAAGCCGGTGATGCCCTCCTGCAGCTTTTCAGTGGCCATCTGATCTTTGTGCATCATCGCTTCAAAGCCCTGGCGATCCAGGTGGATCTGCTCTTCGGTGGGAGCGGGATTGAAGGCGTTGAGCTTTCGGGTCAGTTCGCCCTGCGTGTTGCGCAGCTGATCCAGCAGCTTCGGTGAGATCGTGAGCAGATCGCAACCGGCCAGCTCGATGATCTCGTCGATGTTGCGGAAGCTGGCACCCATCACCTCGGTTTTGTAGCCGTAGGTCTTGAAGTAGTTGAAGATCTGAGTCACCGACACCACACCGGGATCCTCAGGGCCGGGGTAGCTGTCGCGGCCGGTGCTCTTCTTGTACCAGTCGAGGATGCGCCCCACGAAGGGAGAGATGAGCGTGACGCCCGCTTCAGCGGCGGCCACCGCCTGAGCAAAGCTGAACAGCAGGGTGAGATTGCAGTGAATGCCTTCCTTTTCCAGCACCTCGGCGGCCTTGATCCCCTCCCAGGTGGAGGCGATCTTGATCAGCACGCGCTCGCGGCCGATGCCGGCCTGGCGGTAGAGGCCGATCAGTTTGCGTGCCTTGGTGATGGTGGCTTCCGTGTTGAAGCTGAGGCGGGCATCCACCTCGGTGGATACCCGGCCGGGCACGATCTTGAGAATCTCGGTGCCGAAGGTGACGCAGATTTCATCGAGGGCTTCGCGCACCACCTCTTCGGCTGGAGCTGCACTGCCGCACACCTCGCGGGATTCCTGCAGCGAGCGGTCGATCAGGTTCTGATACGTGGGGATCTGCGCCGCAGCCAGGATCAAGGAGGGGTTGGTGGTGGCATCCCTCGGCGTGAACTGGCGGATGGCATCGATGTCACCGGTGTCGGCGACCACGACGGTCATGGCGGCCAGTTGATCGAGCAGGTTGGCCATGCAGGGCCCCGTGAGATGCGTTCAAACTAGCCAGTGGATTGACGAAGAACCGCCTCTGTCATCAAGCGGTTACCCGCATCAAGCTGTTACCCGCCCACCAAACCGTTATCCGGCGACAGGCTTGCTCGGCGGGATCTTCTCGATCACGAGCAGCGATTCGATGATCTGGCGCGCCACAGGCACGGCCACGGTGGATCCGTAGGCATTGCCTCCCTTCGGTTCGTCGACCACCACCAGCACCACATAGCGCGGATCGTTGATCGGCAGGTGCGCCACAAAGCTGGTGATGCGGGCTCCGGCGATGTAGACCCCGTTCTCAGCTTTCTGGGCGGTGCCCGTTTTACCGCCGATGCGATGGCCGGGGATGTAAGTGCCCTTGCCGCTGCCCTTCTCCACCACGGTTTCCATCCAGTTGAGAACCGTCTGGGCAATTTCCGGTCGGATCAGCTGCAGCCCCGTGGCGGGCGGCGCGGCTGCCAGATCGTCGCCCGAGCGCAGGCCCCGGGTGATGTGGGGGCTCACCAGCTTGCCGCCGTTGGAGAGCATGGCGTGCAACTGCAGCAGCTTCAGCGGCGTGAGGTTGAAGCCCTGGCCAAAGGCGGCGGTGGCGGGCTCGATCGGCTGGGTGCGGAAGGTGTCCAGGCTTTTCAGCTGGCCAGCCACGGCGCCCGGCAGATCGGTATCGGGCTTGGTGTCGATGCCCAGAGCGTGCAGCCAGTTCCAGAACCTGTCGGGCTTCACCCGCTGCATCGCCTTCACCATCGCCACGTTGCTCGACACCTGCAGCACCGTGGGGAAATCGATCAACCCGTTGCCCTTGCGGTCATGGTTGAAGATCGGCCACCCGCCGATGGTGAGCTGACCGTTGTCATTCACCTTGCCGGCTGGATCAATGGCGTTTTCCTGCAGGGCGATCGCCAGGTTGATCGGCTTGAACGTCGAGCCCGGTTCATAGAGGTCCTGCACCGACCACTCGCGGAACAGCCCGGGCTTGTACTTCCAGAACTGATTGGGGTCGTAGGTGGGGTTGGAAGCCAGAGCCAGCAGTTCGCCATTGCGCACATCCATCACCAGCGCCACGCCGCGCTTGGCCTTCCATTGCTTCACCTGTTTGCTCAGAGCCATCTGAGCCACCTGCTGCAGGCGCGCATCGAGGGTCAGCTGCAGACGCAGATCGTCGCCATAGAGCACGCCGGCCTTGAGCCCATCGGGCAAGGGTGTGCCATCGGCTCCGCGCCGGAGCTGACGGGTGGCCTCATGGCGTCGCAGGTCGCTGTTGCGACTCTGCTCCAGACCCGCCTGCGGCACCCCCTCCAGATTGAGGAAGCCCACCACATTGGCGAACAGGTTGCCCTGGGGGTACACCCGCGGGGGGTAGGGCTCGAGATCGATGCCGCTGATCCCCAGCTCCCGCACCCGTTGGGCTGTTTCCGGATCGAGATCGCTGGCGAGCTTCACGCCGGACTTCCGGCCTTCCATGGTGCGCACCAGATCCGCCATGGGCAGGGCGAGCACGCTCGAGAGCTTGCGCGCCACATCCAGGGGGCTGCGCAGCTTGCCGATGTCGTCGCCGGGGAAGGCGAAGTAACGGGGATGCGCCCACAGGGTGAAGCGCTCCTCATCGAGAGCCACCAGGCTGCCCTGGCGATCCACGATCGTGCGGCGTCGGCCCAGGGGGGTGATCGTCTGGGTCTGGACAGCCCGGGCGCGATCGAGCAGCTCCGGACCCTGCACCACCTGCACCCAGGCCAGCCTTACGGCCAGGCCGCCCAGGCCGGCCGCCATCAGCAGATACACCGCCCACAGTCGTCCCGCCGGCACCGGGCTCAGGGTCAGGACCCGTCGTTGGCGACTGCTGCCGCTGCTGCGGGGGGCCGGCCGCCGGCTTTCGAGGCGGTGAACCGCCATCAGTATCCCGGCAGGATCTGACGGGGATTCACCTGGGCCAGCAGGGCGCTCAGGCGCGGCTGTTCGTTGGTGGTCGGAGGTTCCAGATACACAAGTTTCTGGCTGGAGGTGGGCTCGAGCAGGGCCGGTTTGCGGGTCATGCCCAGATGATGCTGCTCCAGCACGGCGGCGGATTCCTGCAGGCGGTGCTCCAGCCGTTGGGCACTTTCCAGCTTCTGGAAGTTCTGGGTCCACTGCCCCTGCCAGTGCAGGGTGAGACCGCTCAGGCCGAGCACGGCCACGCCCAGGCCCAGCAGGCTGCCATCAGCGATGCGATGCAGATTGCCGAGC
>JBDKGF010000181.1:0-4081 GCA_039798305.1 Cyanobacteriota bacterium | reverse complement strand
CGGTGTTGGCGCCGCTGTTGGCCCAGCGGATCGCGGCAGCGCCTGATGCGGCCGCGCGGGCTGAGCGCCGCTTGCAACAGCTGGGGGTGTGGCCTGCGGGGGGCTGACAGCGGCTGGTGCTTCCTGCAAGCTGGCCCCCATGACCCAGGCCACGCCCACCGCTGATCAGCCATGGTACCGGCGCCGGGCGCGTCAGCTACGGCAGCGCTGGCAGGGGCTCAGCGATCACAACCAGGTGGGCGTCTGCCTGGCTGGGGTGAGCGGGGCAGTGGTGTTCTGGGCCCTGTTCTGGCCGGTGCCCACCGAAGTGCAGGGCACGGGTGTGCTCATCTACCCCGAGAACGCCGGCATCCTCAACGCCCGCTCCGGCGGCCAGGTGCAGGAGGTGTACGCGCGGGTGGGGCAGCGCGTGAAGCGCGGGCAGCTGTTGATGCAGCTCTATCTGCCGGTGCTCGAGCGCCAGCTGGAGCAGCAGCGCGGCAATCTGCGCCAGTTGGAGCGCCATAACGAAAAGCTCGACTACCGCGATGCCCAGCGGCTGCTCACCGAGAAGCGCGCCTTGGATACCGCCCTCGCCAAATACGCCGACGATCGCCGTCGCTACGGGCAGCTGCAGTCGACGTATTCGAGCAAGTTGCGCAACCTCGATTGGCTCGCGAAGCGCGAGGTGGTGGCGCCGCTCTCCACCGAGGTGGTGTCGGCGGAGCAGGGGCTCACCAACACCAGCGTCAACCTCGACGACGTGAAGATCTCCGAGCGCAACGTCGTCACCAACTACCAGCAGGTGAAGCTCAACATCGAGACACAGGCCCTGCAACGCCGCTATCAGATCGACGACCTCAAGCGAGAGATCGCGGTGACCCAGGCCAAGATCGCCTACGACGGCAAGGTGCAGGCGGAGCGCGATGGCACGGTGCTCGATCTGCAGGTGATCCGCGGCCAGACGGTGAGCACCGGCCAGCGCCTGGGCACGATCGGCAGGCCAGAAGAGCCGAACGCCAAAGATCGCCCCCTCAAGGCTGTGGCCTACTTCTCCCCTGCTGATGCCCGCCGCCTGCCCTTGGGCTTGCCGGTGGAGGTGGTGCCGCAGTGGAACCAGCGGGGTCGCTTCGGCGGGATCGTCGGCCGGGTGACCCAGGTGCTCACCCTTCCCGCCACGGAGGACGACATCTCCACCACCATCGGCAACCCGCAGCTGGCCCAGTCGCTCACCAAGAACGGTCCGGTGATGCGCAGCGAGATCGAGTTGGAACATGACGCCTCCAGCGTGGATGGCTATCGCTGGACTCTCTCGGGCGGCAGCGGCGTGTTCCCGATCCGCGATGGCCTCACCATCTCCACCCACGCCTACGTGGAGTGGCGCTCACCGATCACCTATGTGATCCCCGGTCTGCGCTCCCTCACCGGCGGCTACCGCACCCCCGCGATCGACCTGCGCTGGAACCTGCCGTTCCTGCGTCAGCCCAACACCATCCAATGACCCCACGCCTACCGCCCATTCGCAATCAGCTGCTCCGTCAGGAACTGCCCTGGCTGGTGAGTGAGGTGGTGCTGCTGTTGATCCTGTTCAACGCCAACCCGCCGGAGTTGTGGTTCTGGCTGGTGGTGTTGATCGTGGTGTTGCTCTATCGGATCGAGCGCTGGTGGTCGTCGCGCCCCAACGCCTGATCAGGAGCGCAGCAGCGCTCGCCAGCGTTGCTCGGTGCTTTCCATCACGTGATGGATGCGATTGAGCACCACCAGCCGGTTGGCAACGCGTTGCAGCTGCGGGGGGCTCAAGTGTGCGAACGCTGCCACCGCCTCAGGACTCTGCACACTGCTGAGTGGCAGAGCGGGCAAAGGCTCCTGGGGCGGCGGCTGCAGCTCCATCGAACGCCGGAGCACTGTTTGCCAGGCCAGTAACCGATCGGCGCTGGCGGCGCTGAAGACCAGCGCCGCCTGATGTTGAGGCTCGAGCCCCCAGGCTTGCCAGTCGGGGTCAGGTAGCCGGCGCAGTTCATCGAGGTCAAGGATCAGGTTTTCGCAGGCGTGATCCAGAAGCTCCCACATCTGGGCTACGGGGTGCTGTGGCGCTAAGGGGCCAAGCTCCCGCAAGGCGTTTACGCGCTGGTCGCGCAGGCTGAGCAAGCTGCTGCGCAGCGTCTGCAACCGCTGGGTCAGCTGCCGGCGCCGCTCTGCCTGAGGGATCTGCTGGTGGAGATGGTCTTGCAGGGTGTGCCCCAGATCCACCAGCAGTTGCAGGAGGCCCAGGCGCTGCTCCATTCGCGCCTGGGACGGCCAGAACAGCCGCAGGCTGAGCAGCGCCATGATCACTCCGAAGGCTGTCCAGAACAGGCGCAGCGGAATCCAGGCGCCGAGCTGATGCTCGTGGGTGAGCCAACCGGTGATCACCACAAAACAGCACACCGTGTAGCCCACGGTGAGTCGGAGTGAACCGGCGATCAGGCGCGCCAGCAGCAGGACCAGGGGCAACGCCACCAACACGGGCAACTGCCCCCAGGCCCGGTAGCCGAAGAACACCACCGCGGCTCCGATCATGGTGCCGATCAGGCGTTGACGCCCCAGCTCGAGCGTGTTGCCGTAGGTCCCCACCGTGACGCTGAGCACGGCCAGGGACGCGTACGTGGCGAAGGCCAGCCCCGTGAGGGTGGCAAAGCCGTTGACGACAGCCACTGTGAGGGCCAGCCGCAGGGTGTCGCGTAGGGCTGGGGTGCTCATGGGGTGTGCTCGATCCCGTCCCTGATCAGTGCGCGGCTGTGGAGCAGCCGTTCCATCTGATCCAGCTGTTGAGCGATGGCGAGCACCAAGGGCGCTGAGCTGTGGCTGGTGTGGGCCTCTGCCAGCCAAACCTCTGCCGAGGCCAGCTGCAGGGACTGCCGCCCTGGCGCTGGGTTCAAGAGGCTGCCCTCCAGACCCTGAAGCCGCTCCTCCAACAGCCCACCGGCTGGCAGCGGGGTGGTGAGCTGCAGCAACAGCGGTTCGGCAAGCATCCACTGGCGCAACATCTGGCGCCAGATGCTGCCTGTTTGCGCCCAGCGAGAGCTCAACCGCCGGACCCGGGCAGGGGTTGGGGTCTGGCGGCGTTGGTCGTGCAGTTGTTGGAGCAGCAGGATCTGGGGCAAGAGCTCCTGGGAGCGCAGCGAGGCTGGTGGGGTGCCGCCATTGATCAACCACTGCCGCATCAGGCTGATCTGCTGGCTCAGTTGGTCGGCGAGGCGGTGCTCCAGGAGAGGCAGTTGCTGGAGGGAGCGCTTCGGCCAGAAGGCCCAGGTGGCGAGCTGGGCCATCGCGATGCCCACCACCACGCTGAAGGCCAGATCGAAGATCAGGGCCCAGGTGAAGTGCCTGCCGGTGCCCATGATCTCGAGGGCCCAACAGCCCGTGTAGCCCATGCTCAGCCCCTTGAGCAGGCCAAGGCCGCGCACCAGGGCGCCGGTGATCAGCAGGCCGAGGGCGGTGACCAGCCAACCGCTGGTGAACGCCTGCAGCACCACAGCTGTGAGGATGCCGATCAGCGCCCCTCCCACCATCTGGCTCACAAAGCGCAGGGGGGTGAGCTCGTTGTCGTTGATGAACAACACCGCCACCAACAGCCCGAGCAGCATCACGCTGGTGCGGCCCGACCAGAGCATGATCCCGATCGTGAGGGTGGTCGCCAGCCAGGTGCGCAGGCTGTTGCGCCAGAGCGGGCTGAGGGCAGGCAGGGCGGTGGCCATGGGGTTGGCCGCGCTCAGCGGGGGGCGTTGGAGAGCTGGAGTTGCAGTTGCGGTTGGATCCGTTGATCGGGATCGCGCGGCATCGGCAGCAGTTCGCGCAGCAAGCGGGCGTAGGTGACGTTGACGTTGACCGTGGCGTTGAGCCGCTGCACCAGGCTGCTGATCAGCTGCTCCTGGGTGATCGAGAGATCAATCTCGCTCGAGAGACCCGTGAGGTAGCGCAGGCGCACATCGCGGAACGCCTCGAGGGCTGCGGCCACGCCGCGCCGGGCTGAGCTGAGCTTGGCCAGGCTGGCTTCGTGATTGAAGAAGGCCTGCTCGAGGCGCAGGCGGATGTCGTTGCGGGTGGCGGCGTATTGCTGAGC